>JBGTIC010000212.1:0-3093 GCA_041745895.1 Gammaproteobacteria bacterium | reverse complement strand
CTTGGCCTCAAGGGCACCATATCCGAACTGGAGCTGCATACGATCCGCAGCCGCCTGACGGCCGGGCTGCTCGCCAAGGCTCAGCGTGGCGAGCTCGCGCTCACCTTGCCGGTCGGCCTCGTGCGGGACCCCAGCGGTGTGGTGTTGAAAGACCCTGATACGGCTGTTCAGGGCCGGCTCGGTCTTGTGTTTCAGCTCTTTGTGAGGCTGCGCAGCATCGCAGCGGTGATGCGCATGCTGAATGCTCGTGGTCTCGATCTGCCACGCAGGGACCGGCATGGCGAGCTGCACTGGGCCCGCGCGACGGTTGCCGCGGTCGCAACGATCCTGAAGAACCCCGCCTACGCAGGGGCTTTCGTCTATGGCCGAACCCGCATGCGGGACACCGCACCGGACGACCGGTCCACGGCAAAAGCAAAAGTGGCACGACCTCTCGAAGAGTGGCGGATCGTCGTGAAGGACCGGTATCCGGCCTATATCGACTGGCCGACCTATGAGAAGATCCGCAGTATCGTGAGCGACAACCGGGCCGAATACATGCGCACCAAAACAAGAGGCGTCCCCCGCGACGGTGAACTTCTATTGCACGGCATCGTCTGGTGCGGACGCTGCGGCCACAAGATGTATGCCCGATACAAGGGCGGCGCAGAGTACGTCTGCAACCACTTGCGCACCCATTCCGGCTTGCCCACTTGCCAGCATGTCCGGGCCAAGGCGGTGGACGCCGCTGTTGCCGACGCATTCCTGACCGCGCTGGCCCCTGCGGAACTCGATGCCCTGTCGCGCGCCCGCCGGGCCCAGAGCCAGGTCGACAGCGCCTTGCGTGCAAACGCCGAACGCGAAGTTGAGCGCACACGCTATGCAGCGGCCTTGGCACAGCGGCAGTACAATCGCGTCGATCCCGACAATCGTCTTGTCGCCGCCGAACTCGAGCGTCGCTGGGAAAGCGCGCTGATGGAGGTTCGAGCGGCGGAGACAGCACTTGCCGAGCAGTCCGCACAGCAACCGACCGCGCATGTGGCAATGGGGAAGGCGTTCACCGGCAAGGTGGTGGCTCTGGCGGGACGTCTGCCGCAAATCTGGGCGGATCCCGCCACCACTGACGCGCATCGCAAGTCGCTCCTGCGCTGCCTGGTGGACAAGGTGGTGCTTGACCGGACGCCCGAGAGCGCGCTGGTCCGCATCGTATGGCGTGGCGGGGCGGTGTCCGAACTCGATGTCAAGATGCGGGTAACTGCGATCACGAAACTCGCACGGGGCGCCGAAATGCGGGCGCGCCTGCTTGAACTGGCAAAGGCAGGCATGCCCGACGATGAAATCGCCCGCGTTCTCACCAACGAGGGACACCGCTCGGCAAACTGTGCCGACAAGGTTCTCCCCGTCACCGTGCAGGGCATCCGGCTGGCCGAAGGCATCAAGACGCCTCCCTCGCGCAGGCGGTGGAACCACGATCCCGGTCTACTGAGCACAACGGCGCTTGCTGCCAGGTTGGGAATCCCCGTCAACTGGCTCTACGTCCAGATCAGGAAAAAGCGTCTGCTCATCGACCCTCAGCCAACCGGTGCCTATCTGTTTCCCGACACGTCAGTCGTGCTGGACGGCGTGCGGAACCTTCGAAATCACATCACCAACGAATTGGATCTGAGAATCTGTCAGCGTGACGATAGGGGGTATCAACATGGGTGATCGAAAAGCATTGCCAGCATTGACGGGCTGAGGCTGACCTTGCCGTCCTTGGCGGCAGGCCAGACAAACCGGCCCCTCTCCAATCGCTTGCTGAACAGGCAAGCTCGGGTTTGAATGCGCCGTTGTCGCGCCCGCGATGATCCCGCGCAAGGCCGGGGACCGGGTCAAGACCGATCGGCGCGACGCTGAAATGTTGGCACGGCTGTGGCGGGCCGGCGAACTGACGCCCATCTGGACACCGGATGAAGAGCAGGAAGCTATGCGCGATCTGATCCGCACACGCAAGCAGGCGATGGACGCGGTGAAGGTCGCCAAGCAACAATTGCTCAGCTTCCTTTTGCGCCATGGGCTGCGATACCAGAATGGCAGCTACTGGACGAAGCGCCATCGCCGTTGGCTGGCCGAGTTGCGCCGCTTCCGCGTTCCTCACCAGCAGCTGGCGTTCGAAGAATTGAAGCGCGCGGTCGACCAGTCCGAGGCTCGGGTGGCGACCATGGACAAGGCGATTGAAGAGGCTATCCAGACATGGCGCTTTGCCCCAGTGGTTGACGCCTTGCGGGCGCTGCGTGGGGTGAACACGATCATCGCCGCGACCGTGGTCGCCGAGATCGGTGACATTACCCGCTTTGAAAAAGGACCAAGGCCAGGAAGCAGATCAGCGCGTGGGCGCGAATACGGTCCGGCAGCCGGTGGTGGACGGGGGCGATCTCGATGTCGGATTTCAGGACGCGAAAGCCGCGCTCGATATCGGCGAGGTCCTTGTAGCGCGCGACGGTGTCCGCGGCGGTCAGGTCCGGGGCGTTGGTGATCAGCGCGAGCTTGCCATCGAAGAGTTCCGCCCTGGCCATTGCGCCTTCGTCGACGTGCCAGCTGAAACGGTCGGCGTTGAGATCGGCCTTCAGGAAGCGCGTCAGCTCGGCCTCGGCCACGGCGCGCGTGAAGCGGCTGTAGGCGCCCCTGTCGGATGCGCGACGCCCGCGGGTGGTTTGCCCTTCGTCCTGGGCATCGAGCCTGGCGACCATCTTCTCGTCCATGGCTTCAAGCTCAGCGACCCACATTGCCGATCACAAGATCAACCGCATCGACGAACTCGCGCCGTGGAATTGGCAGCAACGCTGAAAGTCAACGGCAGTCAGGCCGGACGGATACAGTGTATCTGCTTGTCTTCATGCAAAATCTCCTCATGCACCTTGCCGAGAAAATTCTACCTATGCAGCCCCTTACTTTCGGGGGGGATTACCCAATCCCGCATCGAACCTGGTCAGGCGGTATCCAATCCGCGGATGAGAGCATGATAACCATCGGTTCGGCCCACCGTCTCCAGCGCCTGTACAGGCTACAATTTTGACCATCCCGTGTCAGCGGGGTAATCTAATCGTGTCAGGAAACCTGAAAACGCTCATGAGA
>JBGTIC010000211.1:0-14358 GCA_041745895.1 Gammaproteobacteria bacterium | reverse complement strand
CTGCTCGACATCACGTTCGTCCAGCTGGTCTGATCGACGCGTTACTGCCCAGGCCGCAAGTGCAGCGGTCCTGTCCTCTTTTTCGGTGTTGGCCGACGCCGAGACTGCTGCCACGGAGCGGGTCACCTGCGCGCGAGGATTGCGAAATACTCCGGCACGGTTTTGCCTTCCGTGATGCCGATCTGGTATTCGCTGGGCAACATATCTTCGATGATACCGGCGCGGTCGAAGCCCGCCCGCTGGGCGAGCGCCACGAAGTCGACTTCCTGCACCGATCCTATGAAGGGTTCGTTGTTGTAGTGCGCCATCCACTCCGAATAATACTTGTTGTAGGGCGTCGCCCGATCAATCGCCTCGACGTGGATCATGAACCCGCCAGGACGCAGCAGCCGATGACACTCTGCAAAAATCCGCGGCAGGGCCTTGGCAGAAGTCTCATGCATCATGATGTGGGAAACCACAACATCGAAGCTGCCAGCCTCGAAATCGGTGTGCTCTGCATTCTGCTGAGAAAAATGTACAGTTCTGCCCATGGCCACGGCCCGTGCGTGACCGTAGCGCAGGCACGGCGCCGCCACGTCGATTGCGTGAAGCTCGGCATCAGGGAACGCATCTGTCCAAGGCAACGTGCTGTGACCAATCGTACACCCCATGTCGAGAATCCGGCTCGGAACGAAGTCCGGATGAGTGCGCTTGAACCACGACACGGTTGTATTGCCGACGTCGTCTGTCAGCGGACCGAGCCCTCCCATAGAATACAGATGCAATGTGCGGTCGAATTCCGCGCCTGCGAAAACGTCGTCTTCGCACAACTCCGTGTGATACCCCCCGGGCTTGCAGTGGATATCAACGGCTGTGTGGTAGCGTGGAATGTCCAGCGTCGGATCCAGCCTCAAGGACCCCTGTTTGTCGCGCAGACTCCGTGCCCGCTCGATCAATTCGGGCAACTGACGCTCGATGGACGGCCCGACCGTATCGTAGAGCATCTCCTGCGTGGTTCGTAACAGGGAGCCCCACCAGCGATTATGCGGTTGCACCCTCAACGCTTCGCGTATTTCATGCCTGGTCTGCGGCGGTCGGCCGACGCGACGCTCGAACTCCGGGGCCACCACCTCATGGAAGAGCCTGTCGTTGCCCGCATGAAAGCGGCTGGTCACATGGATTCTCAGACTCTTCAGGTAATCCTGTCGGGCCTGCTCATCAAACGTAGCCGAGGGGAACATGGCGTGCGGCGCGGGTGTGCCCATGGTGCTCTCCTTAATTGAGTTTTATTCAAGCTAGCAGCTCTGACTATGCGAGGCGTGCATCATTCGATCAAGAACTGGAATGACCGCCGATCATGCCACCGCAGCAAACTACCAGGTCTTGACCGGAGGCACCTTGACCTCAACCTGAACGCTGTCCTCCAGCGCCTCGGCGTAGTGCATCACGCCCACCGGATGGAACCAGCTGTCGCCCGGAACGGCTTCGAACGATTCCTCGCCGATGAACACGCGCAGCCGGCCGCTTTGCAGGTAGCACATTGTCTCGTGGTCATCGTGCTTGTGCGGCGGATCTGTCACGCCGGCCTCGCGGAACGACTCCAGCATCACCATTTTGGCGCTCGCCATCAAGGTTCTGACGGTAACCAGGCCGCTGATCTCACCGGCCTCGACCGCCGCCAGTTGCTCTGCCGCTACACTGCCACGCGGTACGAAGACCCGATCCGTCATCGGGAATTTGCGATCTCCCATCGTAACATCTCCTTGAAAGAAGCAATCTGTCAGCTGCAGACCACCGGCAGGTCATGCCGGGCGCCCCACTCGCACCAGGAACCGTCGTACAGCAGCCCGCGCCCGCCCAGCCATTCCATGACCAGGACAATCCCGGCTGCAGCGACCCCGGAACCGCAGGTCGCGATCACCGGCTGCGCAGGATCAATCTGCTCAGCTTCGAGCACCTCGAGCACGCGCGGTCGCGGCAACATCGCGCTCGTCTCCACCTCCAGCAGACGATCAAGCGGGAGGTTACGACTACCCGGCATATGACCCTGCCGCAGGCCCGGCCATGGTTCGGCTGCGTCGCCGCAGAAGCGGCCGTGCGGTCTCGCATCAACAACCTGCGGGCTCCCGGAACGCAGCGCTGCAAGCACTTCGTTCACCGATACGGTGGGCATACAGTCAGGCCAGTGGTCGAACTCTACGGGGGCGGGCGCCGGTGCATTGCCATGGTGCAGGGGGAGCCCGAGCGCGCGCCAGCTGCGTAGCCCTCCATCGAGCACGCGTACATGGCGATGGCCTACCCATCGCAACAGCCACCAGAGCCGCGGAGCGCTGCGCATGCCGCTGGCGTCATATACCACGACGTCCTTTTCGTTGCCGATACCGGCTTCCCCGAGGATTCTGCCCAGCGCCTGCGGCTCCGGCAGCGTGTGCGGCAGGCTCGCATCGGGGCGCCCCAGCCGCTCCAGCGGAAGGTGTATCGCACCCGGCAGCCTCTGTGCGATGAACTCCTGCCCCGCATCGCGGCCTTCGACCCGGTGATACCACGACACGTCGATGATGGACAGATCGTCCTCATCAAGGCGGCTGGAAAGCTCTTCGGCGGATATGAAGCTCATCGACGCGATACCGCAGGGTACTGCAATAGCACAAGGCTACTACCAAGAGGCGCCGCAAACGCCTTGTATGACTGCGGGCAATGAAAATTGCCGCGCGGGCTATTGGCCTGGACCGTGGTCATCACGCTAATGTCTGCGTATCAAGCCGCGTTCCAAGGAGTGAAGCGACTATGGCCGATGCCCGAGAACCGCGTGCCTCTTCGCCCCGGAGGCGTCGCCGCGCCAAGGGAAGGCGACCCTTCTTTCTCGAAGACCCTGACAACGACAAGCTCCTGGCAATGATCGCAGCGCTCGCCGGGGAGGTCTCGATACTGCATCGCCGCCTCATCGCCCATGAAAAAGTGGCAGAGAAGAAAACGCTGTTTTCGGGGGACGAGATCGAAGCACATCAGCCGTCGCAGGAAGAGGCGGAAGCCCTGTCTCGCTGGCGCAGTGAGTTCCTTGGCCGGGTATTCCGAATCCTCGAGTTCGAAGTTGACGAGGAAGGCCTCGCACGGGCCCGGGCCGACTACGAGCGCATGCTCGACGGCTTCGCACGTGAACAGCAACCCACAGACGATGACCTGCGCTGATGCGCCATTCACTCTCGCAGATCAGATGACCCGGAGGCACGGCACATGAACCCATTCCTGCTCGGCAAGACGCCGGAAATTCACGGTCACTGTGACCCCGCGTTCAGCGCAGTGCGTGAGGCCTTTGCGGCGAACTTTTTCGAGCGCGGGGAAGACGGTGAGGTCGGCGCAACCTGCCACGTGATGATGGACGGCCAGGTCGTCGTTGACCTGTACGGTGGCTACGCCGAGCCCGAAAGCGATCGGCTCTGGGAACGCGATACCATCGGCTGCTCGTGGTCTGTTGGCAAGGCGGCGCTGACCACGCTTGGCCTGATGCTGGTCGATCAGGGCAAGCTCGATCTTGATGCCCCGGTCTGCCGCTACTGGCCGGAGTTTGCCACCAACGGCAAGGAAGACGTTCTGGTGCGGCACCTGTTCGATCACCGTGCGGGCGTCTCGTATGTGGATGCGGACCTGATGCCTGGCGATCTCTATGACTGGGACACGATGGTCCGCGCCATTGAACAGACCAGCCCCAACTTTCCGCCAGGCTCCAAGGAGATGTATCTCAACATGACCCACGGCTATCTGCTGGGGGAGCTGTTCGCGAGAGTGAACGGCGGACGAAGAATCGCGCAGTTCCTGGAAGAAGAGCTGTCGGGCCCGCTTGATCTGGACTGGCACTTTGCGCTGGATGACGCGCTGATCGTCAGGACCGCCAGGGTCTATCAAAAGACGCCTGCCGGCATCATGGAAATGGTACAGGCCGATCCGCACACCATATTTGCCAAGAGCATGAAGGGCTTCAGACTTGACGAGGACTTCAATTCCGATGCCTGGAGGCGCGCGCAGATCGGCTCTGGCAGCATCCACGGCAATGCGCGATCGCTTGCAAGAATGTGGGCGGCGCTGGTCCGCGGCGGTGAGCTGGACGGGGTGCGCATCATGAGGCCCGAAACCGCGGCGCTTGCGAGCATCGAGGCGGCGCGGGGCCACGACGAGATCCTCGGCGTGGATATCCGTTTCTCCACCGGTTACGAGCTCAACTGTCCGCCGGCGCATCCGATGGGCCCGAATCCTGACGCCTTCGGTTTCTGGGGCGCTGGCGGGGTCTTCGGTTTCGCCGACCCGCAAACCGGGCTGTCATTCGGCTACTCCATGAACTACATGCATCCTGCGCTGGAACTCGGTCCACGGGGAGGCCCGCTCGTGGAGGCGGCCACGCGTGCCGCGATGCGTCTCTAGCATTCCTCGAACAGGCGACCAAAACCGCTCACGCGGCCGAAGATTCCCCGATGACGCAGCGCATGCCAGTACGTGGCGGCGTTGATGGCGATTACGGGTTTTCGCAACTCCGTCTCCGCCGCCGCGGCAAGCCGCAGCATCGACAGATTCGTGCCGACCTGGACGATCGCTTCGATCCTTGGGCCGTCGACAGCTGCGATAGCGGCGCGCAGTCGATTTTCCGGGACATGGGCAATGTTTACCGGGCTCGAGCATTTCAGGCCAGCCAGGGTGCCAACGCTTACCCCGCTCTGTGCGAAAAAAGCCCGAACGCGCTCGTCTCCGACTGGCATGTAGGGGGTGATCACGCCGATGCATCTGGCGCCACCGAGTGCCGCCAGGGCATCGATGACAGCCGAGGATCCGAGCGAGACGTGAACGCCGGCACGGGCCTTCAAGGAAGCCGCAAATGCATCGGCGCCGTCGACGCCATCCCAGAACGTCTCTGCAGACATCCCGATGACGAGATGATCGGGTGAGCAGGTCATCACCGCGTCTACTGCGTCCAGCGTGGCTGCTCTCACCGCCTCCATCAGTGCAAGAAAATCACCGTCGGAGTGAACCGGCAGATCGGGGATGACGGCCCTGCTGTGATGATTGGTGACGCCCGATGCTCTGAGGCACTCGTAGTCCGGTTGCACCACGGTGTTGGTCGATGGAGCGACGACGCCGAACTTGCATCGCCACCCCAGTACATCCTGCCCTCGTATCGCAGTACCCACCTGTCGTGCTCCCGGCCTGGGCCTACAGTCCGAGACTGCCCGGGTTGATCACGCCATGCGGGTCGGTCCCCTGCTTGAACGCCTTGAGCACTTCGACATTGATGGGATCGAGCGCATCGGTGTAGCGATAGAAGCGGCCGACCTGCTGATGGACCGCACCAAGCTCCAGATAGATGTCGGTCAGCTCGCGCATCACCTGCTCGACCGCAGCGCGTGCCGGCGGACAGGCGGCATTGTCGGCCGACTCCTTGAGGGCCGCCTTGCTGAGGAACCTGCGGTGGAACTCGGAGATCTCATCTGGCCAGAAGAACTGTGGCTCGAAAATCATATCCGTCCCGGCGATACTCGTCGAAAAGCCGGACCTTATACCCAGCGCGTCGAGCTTCTCCGCGTTGGCGCTGAAATACTCCATGGTGAGCCGGTAGGCTTCGGGTACCTTGGAGATGGGCAGGTTGGCGTGGATGGGAATCCAGCGCATGCCGCCCTCGCCCAGCAGGTAGTCTCCAATCTGATGGAAGGGCTGTGCGCGCAATACCTTGGGAATGGTACTTTCCAGGGGCAACCCGTATTTCAGCGCGATCCCCTCCACGACCGACATCTTCGCATCGGCATCCCGCTGGTCGATGCCGTCCACCGTCAGGTGCATGGAGAAGTTGGCCTCCTCCAGGATTCTGGTCCCGGCTTTTGCAATCTTGACCGCGTCGGCAAGCCCCGAGTGACGGGCAACGTTAGCCAGTGTCTTGATGCCGTCAGTCCAGCTCTTCAGGTTAGTGCGCTTTCCACCCAGAAACGGGTCGAGAGCGAAGCACTCGGCGACCAGCCGGTGACGCGCAATCTCGGATTGCGCCAGATACAGCTGTTCGAACGTATCAAACCCGAAGGAGGCGTAGGCGGTCGCAGCGGGCTTCCTGATCAGCCGCAGGGTGACCTCGGTCTTGATGCCCATCGCACCGGTGTCCGACAGGAACAGCCCCGTGAGGTCGGGGCCGAAGTAGCGGTTGAAGGGCACTTTACCGCGGTTGGCTCGCGAACCCGTAACGATCTCGCGACCGTCGCCGAGCACCGCGCGCACGCTCAGCACGCTCTCGGCCACTGGGCCGTAGGTGCCCGATCCGAAGAACATGCTGCCCTGCGACACGGCACCGCCCACGGTCGCGTGGGTGCCGGACACCGGCCCGAAATAGGGCGTACGAAGGCCCTTCTCGGCCAGCGCCTCGTATACGACCTTCCACGTGCACCCCGCCTCGACAGTGATGAACATGTCGGACTCGTTGATCTCGAGGATCCGGTCCAGCCCGGTAAGATCCAGAACGATGGAACCCTTATCCTGAGGCACATAACCCTTGGTGTAGGAAATGCCGCCTCCACGCGGCAGAACCTTGAGGCCGCAGCGCCCGGCAAGTCGAACGATCTCCTGGACTTCATGTACGCTGCCGGGCTTGACGACGAAATCCGCGACAGCGCCCGCCCACATCAGGTCCATCGAGTAGAACTGCAATTCTCCGGTGTCCGTGATCACGGCATCCCTGCCGCAGATGTTCACCAGATCGTGCTCTACGGCGAGATCCATTTTCTCGCTAGCGGCTTTCATTAGTTCATCCCCTGAAAAATTCGCCAGACCAATACCAGAAACTTGAGAAACTCTCGCAGGCTACCCCCGAGGGATCAAACCAGTGGGGCGGAGATTTCCATTCACGACAGGCATGAATATGTCGCAATGGGGTCTTCACATGCAGAATAAGGAACGCGATGCCGGTGTTCGGCGCGGGCTTGAGGAGAATCTTTAGTGGATACGACGATAGAAACGAACAGCCGGCCTGAGATATCGCCGATCCGGCGCACGACCATCTTCTGCCGTAATATGGACCGATCGCTGCGCTGCTACCGCGATATTCTTGGACTGTCCGTCATCGAGGACAAACGCGTCTCCGGGCCGGCAATCGCGAGCATGATGGGCCTGGATGACTGTACCATCCGGATCGTGCACCTGCAGTCGGGGACATCCCCCGATGGGCTGGTAGGCCTCTACGGGATCGAAGAGGGCCGTCCCGAAGAACTGCCGATGGTCAAGACGTCCTCGATCATGCTGGGTCAGGTGGTGGTGGTGTTCTACACTACTGCGCTGGCGCGCATCCATCGCGACGTGGTCGCAGCCGGGTTCAGGGTCATGAGTTCACCAAGGGAATATGTCAAGACCGAGCCTTCAGCCTACACGCCCGTGGGCACCTATGCCGAGCTGATTTTCTTCGATCCCGACGGCGTCCCGGTCAACGTGGTGCAATATACGCCGCCCAAGCAGGTCGCCAGAGGTGAGCAATCTCGTACTATTCCGCCGTCGAGCTGGTGAGGGAGCAGGTGGGTCCTGCGCGGCATTTTCAGGCCTCGATCTTGAATACGACCTTGCCGTCCCTGGCATTGCCCGAACGCGCGGCGTGCACCACCGCTTCGGTGTAGCGCTCGAGCGGATAAGTGGCAGCGATTTTCGTATGAAGCTCACCGACGGCTATCGAATGGGCGAGTTCGCTTAGGATCTGTGAGCTTTCGCTGCGCGTGCGTTTTCGGATATTGTAACCTGCATAATAGCCTATGAGCCGAACACGTCTGTAGAGCAACAGCCACGTCGGAACATGACAGGGTTCGTCGGACATCGAGCCTACGTGTGCGACCGTACCACCGTCGGCGAGACATTCGGCGAGACGCCCTGTCGCGGCCCCGCCCACAGCGTCCAGTGCAATTGTAAGGTCCGCACCACCCGTCGCGGCGTGGACGCGCTGCGCCAGTTCCGGTCCGTCGAGAACGACCACGTCGGCGCCAAGCGTCTTGAGCTCACCGACCACCGCCTCCCTCCGCACGATGTTGACAGTGCGGATACCCAGTGCAGCCGCCCGGCTGATCAGTATTCTCCCGACATTCGAGTTGGCGCCGTTTTGCAGAAACCAGTCTCCGGCCTTCAGAGGTGCGAGGTCACGCAATGCGAACTCCGCCGTGAACGCGTTTACCATCAGGCTGAGCTGTACCGCATCGCCTTCCGGTGCGCCCAGCAACTCATCTTCGCCCACGCACAGATGGCTCCTCCAGCTACCGCACTGCCTGGGCAGGAACACGCGATCTCCGCAACGCAACGTCTTGACCCGATCTCCCGTGCGCACGACCCGGCCGATACCCTCGATGCCTGGCACCTGCGGCAGCTGCACCTCCAGGAAATGGCTGCCTCCCTTTGCGTGGCGAAACATGATCTTCTCGCCCAAGATGTTTTTCAGATCCCCGGCGTGGATCGGCGCAGCCTCGACGGCGATGAGAACCTCCCCGCCTTGGGGTACGGGGTCGGGCTCCTCCAGGAGTTCAAGGACCTCCTCCGGCGCGCCGAAGCGTGCATGTTGAAGGATCTTCATCAGGCGTCCCGCGACTATTGAGGGTCAGATAGGCGGGCCGGACTCGGACTCACCCGGACGGCCGAGCCGTTTAAACTCCCCTTTGGCCTCCTCGATCAGGACATAGACTTCGCTGGCGCGACCGCCGATATCGGCAAGCAGGCGCTCGTGGGAGATTCGCGTGGCCTCGCGCCAGACCACGCGTTCAGCTGCGTCGAGGGCATGCAACTGAATACCGGTGTGCACCGCGCCTGTGAGCGTGTCGCGCGTTTCCTGCCGGATGGTCCGTCGGGTCTGCTCGATCGACGGATAGGCGTTCATCAATAGCGATTGCTCATCCTCGTGCAAAGAGCGCCACCAGTTCAAGTTCGCGACTACCACTGATACACCGTAGGCGTGCGCGGTGAGTGTCAGATGGGGCGCCTGGCTGGAGAGTCCGGTGCGTGCATAAACCGAAATCGCGGCCTCACCGGCATCGATCAGTCCCGTCTGCAGCGACGGGACAATATCACCGAACCCGAGCGGAATCACGTCGGCACCCAAGGCTGTGGCGAAACCGCGGATAGCGGGACTGGCCGAAACTCGCAGGCGAAGTCCTTTCACATCGCCCGGGGCGCGCAGCGGCCGTGTCGAGTACAGGTGGTGAAAGCCCGTTTCATACCAGGTGATGAACACTAGCCCGTGGTCCGCAAACAGTCCGCGGAAAAACTCTGTGAGGTAGCGATCGTAAACAAAGTCGGCTTCCGCTTCGGAATCAAACAGGAAGGGAGCATAGAGCACGGAGAGTTCGGGCACCGAGGTCGATGCGCCGACCGCCGAGATATTGGCGATCTGAACGCGGCCGCGCCGCAGCGCCGAAAGCTGCTGCTCTTCGGATCCGAGTTCGCCGAACACCAGCAGGCGTACGTTCAACCTGTTCGAGCCGTCTTGCACACGATCCCGGAAACTCTGCCAGTGCCGCTCACCATAGGTGCCAGGCCCCGCCGTTCCGGCGACCGTCAGCTCGTTGGCAGTGCGGGTCTCATCCGCGCTGCAACTCCATAGCGATAGACTCGTACAGGCGATCAAGAGCAGGCAGGCCACCAGCCTGGGCACCGATACATCGTATTCCCGATACGCACTCGTAGAATCTTTCATGCTCGGAGGATAAGCGCGCTCTACGTACTCGACAATGCCGCTCTTGGCATTAACGATGACCCGGGGGGCAGCCTATAATCGTACATATGAGTCTGGTGACTTCACTGCAGTGCATCACGATCGCCACCCGGTCTGCGCAGGCGCTCGAATCGCTCTTCCGGCAAACGCTCGGGTGGGAACTGCTGGCAGAACACCGTGTTGATTCAGTCCTGGAGGACCAGTGGGGTGTTGCGACCGGCAGTGCAGGCGAGCGGGCCTGCGTGCTCCGCTCGCCAGGTGCGGACAGGGGAATGATCCGTGTCGTCACGGGTGACGAGCGGGTGCGCTCCCGGCCCATGGCGGCCCGCTGGGCGGGAATCGAGATGGTCGTCAGCCGCGAACTCGACGAGTTACACGAGTGTCTGGAAAGCGCTCCTACGTTTCACACCCTGGTGCCGCCATCGGATTGGGATTGGACGCAGTATGGAAGTAACATTCATCGCGCTTTCATCGGCACGGCGGCTGGTGGAACGCATCTCGCGTTTACGATGGCGCTGACGCAACCGCAGGGCCGGCGCTTTCCCGAGGCGCTTTCGCGCGTGGGACATGTATTCGATGTGCCACTGGTGACGAGCCACTATCGGGTCTGCCGACGATTTTACCTGCAGGTGCTCGGCATGGTTCCGGTGCTGGAATCCAGTTTCTCCGATCACCTGTGGCATCGACTGTGGAAATTGCCGGCAGGCTCCCCCGTACAACTGGACATCTACAAGGGAAGGGCTGCTGGCACCGGACTGGGTGGCATTGAGCTGCAGGGCTATTCGCCCGCGCTGGTGGATCCCGAGCCGGCACCGCGGTCGCACTTCGACGGCGGCGCGTGCATGGTGACCTATACGAGCGATGACATCGATGCCGCGTACGCTGCGGTACGCAGCGCCGAGGGCGTTCATGCGTGCTCCGCGCCGCGGGCGATCGCGCATGCGCCGTATTGCGGGGCACGAATGTTCACTGTCCAGGGACCGGTCGGCGAGCGACTCGAACTCGTCGAGCGCGGATTTGCGGCGTTGTGACGTGCAGGAGTAGCGCCAGTATGCAAACGGAGGTCGGGTCCATCGTCGAGGTGACGATCGGGAGCCGGGACGTATCGCGCCAGTGTGAGTTCCTGCGCGAGACATTCGGCTTCGAGCTGATCTCAGTGCGCGGCCCCGGAGTCCTGCTTGGCGTGTCGGGCGTGGACGTCGGAATGATCCGTATCGTCGAGGCGCACCATGATCCCGGCCTGCCTCCGCCCCGCGGATGGGAGCCAGGACCGCGCCTGCTGGCCGTCCGATCCATCGATGTCGCGCAGACCAGGCAGCGTTTCGAAGCCGCCGGTGGCACGGCCGGTCCAACGGTGACCTACGATCATCCCGGGGCCCGCAATGAGGAGTTCGTGGGTGCCGGTCCCGATGACGTGTTGTGGGCCATCGCCCACGCGGTCGGCGGCCCGGGCACTGCCGGGCGGGCTCGCCGCCCCTCACCCGCACTCGAGTCGAGACCGGGGCGATTAAACACCGAGGTGTTCTCGGTCGTCGTGAACGTCGATCAGCTCCAGCCCGGCCGGGCAATCGCGCGTGCCATGGGCTGGCAGACACTGCTCGAGATCAACATGGGTGGCGAACAGATCGAGACGGTTCTGGGACTGCCGCGTGGCGCGCGACTGGAATTCTGGATGGGCAGCGAACCCGGCAACGCGCCAGCCCGATTGGAAATGATGAAGTTCTCGGCGGTTCCGGTGCTACCGCGGCTGTCTCGCCCGATCGGCATTCGCCGTGTGTCGGTCCGTGTCAAGGGTAACCCCGGCACGCTGGCGGCGGCGATGCCGGCCCCCAGGCTCGACAGTAATCTCGTCGAAGGGCCTGGCGGACTGGAAATCGAGTTCATACACTGACGCCCCTGTCTGCCGCCAACAGTTGAACTCAATCGAACGTGGCGATGACCCTGCGCAGCAGTCTGTAGAACGTCGCGCGCTCTCGGGCGCTCAGTACGCCGAGGCGCGCAGCCTCGTTGCGCGTGACGGCCGTGGCTGCGGCGTCAACGGTTTTTTTGCCCAAAGCGGTCAGTTCGACCATCACGCTGCGGCGATCGCCGTCGTCCCGGTGACGGCTGACAAAGCCCAGTTCCTCGAGGCGTCGCAGGATGTTGGACGTGCCGCCCGTGGTCAGGCCCAGGACGCGTGAAAGTTCGCCGGGTGTCATCCTGTAAGGCTTGCCGATGCGGCGCAGCGTCGCCAGCACCCCGTAGGACGTGAAATTCAGCGCCCATTTGGTCAGCGTCTCGTCAGCCTCGCGCGAAAACAGGCTGCGCAGGATGAAAATCGCATAGACCAGCTGCTTGTGGTCGATGTCGAGATCCGGCCGTTCGCGCGACCAGTCCTCGATCAGGCGGTCCAGAAACCCCGTGAGCTCGCTGACTTTCATTTCCGCCGCCCCGTCCCGTTGCAACACGCCACTCTTCTCAGCCCGCCAGCTCCACCAGCGTCCAGAAGTAGCCGTCGGGCGCCACGAACGAGGTGCTTCGCTCGCCGAATTCGTTCTCAAGCAGCGCAGTGATTCTGGTGGCGCCGTGTTGTGCGAGCAACCCGTGGCGCACATTCAATCCAGTGGGCGCATAGGCGTAGCTGTAGCAGTTCAAACCCAGGTGTCCGGGCCGCGAAACCGCTAGCAGATCCTTGACGGGGCTTTCAGCTGCATACACGCGCAGCAGACCACTCGGTGTCTCCGGGGCGCCGAGTACCTCGACGCTGAACATGTCCCCTTGCGAGAGACGCATCGACTGACGGATGGCGGGCATCTCCCAGCCGAGGCGCTGCACCGGCGTCTGCTCCACCAGGCCCAACGCGTCGCGATAGAATCGCGCCGTCGCCAGGTCCGCCATGACGATGTTGCCGTGCGTGGATTCCGAGCACGACAGCGGTGTGCCGTCAGCGAAGATGCCGAAGCCCGGGCGGTCGAATCCGACCCGTTGCAGAAAGGCGTGTCGGTGTGCTGGCCCGGTCAGGAAGAACTCGCGCAGCCCCACGAACGGCTGGCGAAACTCCGGCGTCATTTCGCTGATGAAAAGGCGCGCGAGATCGTTGACCTGCCAGTCCGCGTCGCGAGCACTCTTGTCGTCGACGTAGGCCTCATGCAGCTGCAGGATGTCACGGGTGTAGAAACCGCTCCAGCGGCTGCCGATCGACAGCGGCGGCGCATGACCCAGACCGGCGCCGAGCGACCTGTCCCATCGATGCAGGCGAATCTGGCCTACCTGCGCGCCATTGCGGTGCCGCAGGCGCACCGACTCGACTGCCGAGTCGACCCCGTACAGGGCGGCCGCGGCTGATGCCGGCAGCCTGCCGCGCGCGACCTCGGCAAAGCCGAGCTGGTGCCAGTAGGACAGCGCGGTATCGAGGTCCTCGACCCCGTGGATATGCTCGTATAGTCCGGAGGGGCGTGCACTTTCCATCATGGTCGTCCCGCCTTGTCAGTCTGCATCGTTGGTGTGATCGGTAATGATCAGGTTGTCGTGTGGGTCCACGGTGACGTCCTGCCCGGCCAGCACGACCGTGGTCGTGTCGTACTGGTCGATGAATACCGGACCTTCCGCGCGCCAGCCGGCCGAGAGATCCTCGCGCCAGAATACCGGATACTCACCGGGACCCTCGGCGAGCTCCAGCACCGCCTTGCGCATGCCCGCTGGTTTCGATCCGGAGCGCTCGCCTTCCCTGCCTGCCGGGGTCCGCACAGTGCGCGAGGCCAGAATCTCCACCCGAAGCGACATGATCTCGACTTCGTCGCTGTCGGGATAGGCGAAACCGTAGCGGCGCGCGTGCTCGGCGTGGAACGCTGCGACGACATCGGCCACGACACTGGCGGCATCAGCCGAAGTCGACACAGGCACGTTGAGTTCCGTGCCCATCCCGACGTAGCGCACGTCAGCCGAGCGGTATGTGTCGCCGTGAGTCAGACCGTTCGCAGCAAGCTCCTCGACAAGCTGCGCCTGCATCTGCGCATAGACGCCCAGCATCGCGTCGGGATCGATTGCGGCAGTGCGTTTGGCGAGCGTGCGCACCGAGTCAACGCGGATCGGCGCATGTATCAGGCCTTCGCAACTGCCGAGGCCCGGGTACGGCGGCACGATCACGTGACGGATACCGACGATGCGCGCGAGCCTCGAGCCGTGCAGCGGACCGGCACCGCCAAACGCGACGAGCGCGAAACGCCGAATGTCCAGGCCACGGCGCACGGAGACCTCGCGCACCGCGCCGGCCATATTGTGGCAACCGATCTCCAGCGCACTGAATGCGAGTTCGACCGGGTCAAGGTCGAGCTGTGAGGCAACGTTGCTCAGCGCGCGCTCGGCGAGTACCGGCTGCAGCGGCATCTGGCCGCCGACCAGCGCGGCCGGAATACGCCCGAGCAGCAGGTTGGCATCGGTCAGCGTCGGCTGATCACCGCCACTGCCGTAGCAGGCAGGCCCGGGGTCCGCGCCGGAACTCTCCGGCCCGACCTGCAGCCGGCCGCCTGTGCCCACGCCGATCAGCGAGCCTCCGCCGGCCCCGATGGTGACGATATCGATGGTCGGTGTGCGCAGCGGATAGATGTCGATCATCGCCTCAGTGGTCACGTGCGGCGTGCCCCGCTCGACCGCAGCCACGTCAGTGCTGGTGCCGCCCATGTCAAAGGTGATCG
>JBGTIC010000210.1:0-2612 GCA_041745895.1 Gammaproteobacteria bacterium | reverse complement strand
TCGAGCAGGCGTTGATTCTCGGCGATGCGCGGCGCTGAGGCACGCCAGGTCAGGCCGACGATCAGCGCGGCGACGGCGGCCACGATCACCAGGGCCGCAAGGCCACGCAACAGGGGTGCCGAGGTGGGCTGCGAGTTCATGTGCCGAACACCCGCGGTCGTGTGTAGCGATCCAGCAGCGGTACGGTCAGGTTCATCAACAGCACCGCGAAGGCCACACCGTCAGGATAGCCGCCCCAGTTGCGGATCACGAACACCAGCACGCCGATCCCGGCGCCGTAGATCAGCCGCCCGAGATTGGTGGTGGCGGCCGACACCGGGTCGGTGGCGATGAAGAAGGCCCCCAGCAGCGTGGCGCCGGCGAACAGGTGAAAGCCGGGGCCGGAGTAGCGGTCCGGGTTGATCGAGAAGCTGACCGACGCAAGCAGCATGATCGTGGCCAGCATCGCCACCGGAATATGCCAGCGGATGATGCCGCGCCACAGCAGGTAAATACCGCCGATGATGATGAAGTTGCCGATCCACTCCCAGCCGCGCCCACCAAAATCCCCGAAGGTCGGGTCGACGCGGATCTCGCCGACGGTCTGCATCTGGGCCAGGCCGCTGCGCATGGCATCCAGCGGCGTGGCGCGGGTCAGCGCGTCCATGGTCAGGGCATCGGGCAGCCGGCCGGTAAGCGTGTAGTTCAGCGTCTGTAGCACCGTGAGGTAGGAGTAGTCGAGATCGCCGACATTCGGTGGTGTCCAGTTCGACATGTGCCCCGGAAAGGAAATCAGCAGCACCACATAGCCCGCCATCGCCGGATTGAAGACGTTGAAGCCCAGCCCGCCGTAAAGGTGCTTGACGACGATCATCGCGAAGGCGGCGCCGGTGGCGGTGATCCACCACGGCGTCAGCGGTGGCAGGGCAAAGGCCAGCAGCACGGCGGCCAGCACTGCGCTGCCGTCGCCGATGTATCGCTCTACAGGCCGGCCGCGCAGATGCAGCATCAGCGCTTCGCTGCCCAGCGCCACCATCACGGCGACAATGGTGTTGAAAATCAGGCCGGGACCGAAGTACCAGACGTGGATCACCGCTGCGGGAGACAGTGCCAGCAGGACTTCCCACATGATACGCGCCACGCTGTTACGTGGTTGCAGGTGGGGCGCGGCGGTGGTCGCGAACCTCAACTGTCCTCCTCACGCCCGGGCTGGCGATTGCGCCTGGCACGCGCGAGGATCTGCGCAATCGCGTCGGCTGCGGCATCCGGATCGCGCGCAGTATCGCGAACCTCTTCGAGGTGTGCGCTGTGCAGCGCCTCCTGAGCTTCCAGACGTTCCTGGCGGGCGGCGTGACGGCGCTCGGCGAGCCGCGCGCGTTGTTCGTCGTTGCGGGTCTGCCATAGCCTGCGCTTGGCACTGCGGAACTGCTCGGCCAGTGGAAGATGGCTTGGACACACGAGGTCGCAACAGCCGCACTCGATGCAGTCGAACAGATTCAGGGCCGCAAGCTCGCGGTCGTCCTGACGCAGGTCATGCCAGTGCAGCAGCTGTGGCATCAGGCGTGCCGGGCAGGCGTCGGCGCAGTCGCCGCAGCGAATACACGGCAGCGGCGGTCGTTCATCACGCAGTTCCTCGGCGGTGGCGGCAATGATGCAGTTGCTGGCCCGTGTCACGGGGGCTTCGTCACTGCTCAGCGCGATGCCGGTCATGCCACCGCCCATGATCAGCCGGACGACCTCATCGCGGTAGCCGCCGCAGGCGGCAATGAGTTCGGCGATGGGGGTGCCCAGGCGCACCTCGAGATTCTGCGGTCGCGCGACACCGCCACCGGTGACCGTGACGATGCGGCTGGTCACCGGTCGTCCGGTCGCCAGCCAGCGTGCAAGTGCTGCGGCCGTGCCCACGTTCTGGCAGAGGTATCCCAGGTCGGGTGGATATCCGCCCGAGGGTACTTCCTCGCCTGTGATCAGCTGGATGAGCTGGCGCTCGCCGCCGGACGGAAACACCGTCGGCACCGTGACGATGGCCATGCGATCGCGTCGCTGCCGGGCCGCCACCGCGGCTTCAAGCGCGGCCAGCGCCGTGGACTTGTCGTCCTCCAGCGCGATGATGGCGCTGGGACAACCGGTGAGTTCCAGCATGGCCAGCGTACCGGCGATGATCTCATCGGCGCGCTCGCGCATCAGCATGTCGTCGCAGCTGATGTAGGGTTCGCATTCCGCGCCGTTGATGATCAGGCTTTTCAGGCCACGGCGCCGGCCCTCGCCGAGCTTGCGCCCTGTCGGGTAGACGGCGCCGCCCAGGCCGGCAAGACCGGCGTTTGCCAGAGCCGCGGCGATGGCCTGATCGTCGTTCCAGTCGGCCGGATCAGGTGGCGTGGTTGCGAGCGACTCATCCGCACCGTCGACATCGATGATGACGCACAGTGCCTCGCTGCGTCGCAGCTCTGCGACCGGGTGGGGTTCAATCGCACGTACCGTGCCCGAGCTTGCGGCATGCACCACGGTGGCATGAGTGTCGTCGCAGGCCGTCAGCGGCGTTCCGCGCAGCACGCGTTCGCCCACCTGCACGAGCACGCGTGCATCGCGGCCGGGAATGTCGGTGAGCGGGTGGATCAGGCGGCTGGGCAGGG
>JBGTIC010000209.1:0-2948 GCA_041745895.1 Gammaproteobacteria bacterium | reverse complement strand
CGCAGCGGCAAGGCCCCGCGGTTGGATCCTCAGGGACCCCTGGTGCGCCGGTTTCTCGAGGCGTTGCCGTTCACGCTGACGCGCGCCCAGCAGCGCGTGCTTGGCGAGATCGGCCATGACCTTGAACTCGGCGTGCCGATGCTGCGACTCGTCCAGGGCGATGTCGGCTCGGGCAAGACCGTCGTGGCCGCCGCGGCCGCCCTTGCAGCGATCGCAGTCGGCACGCAGGCGGCGATCATGGCGCCGACAGAATTGCTGGCAGAACAGCATTTCCGCAATTTCGATCAGTGGCTAAATGCGCTGGGCGTGCCGATCGTATGGTTGACGGGTTCGGTGAAGGGCCGGCGCCGGAGCGAAGCCGAGGCCATGCTCGCATCGAACACGCCACTGGTTGCGGTGGGTACCCACGCACTGTTCCAGGAAGGCGTGCGTTTCGGTGCCCTTGCGCTGGTGATCGTCGATGAACAACACCGCTTCGGTGTTCACCAGCGCCTGGCGCTGCGCGAGAAAGGCGCAGTCCAGCAGGGACAGCAGCCCCATCAGCTGATCATGACAGCCACACCGATCCCGCGCACCCTGGCCATGACGGCCTATGCGGACCTGGACACCTCGGTGATAGACGAGCTGCCGCCGGGCAGAAAACCGGTGCGCACGGTGGTCATGCCCGATTCGCGGCGCAGCGACATCGTACGACGGGTGCATGAGGCCTGCGCGGCCGGACGGCAGGCCTACTGGGTGTGTCCGCTGATCGAGGAGTCCGACACGCTCGAAGCGCAGGCCGCCGCCGAACTGCATGCATCGCTGACCGAAGCCTTGCCGGGCCTGCGGATAGGGCTGGTTCACGGACGGCTTCGCGCCGCCGAGAAAGACGCGGTCATGCAGCGCTTCAAGGCCGGTGGCTTAGACCTGCTGGTGGCAACCACGGTCATCGAGGTAGGCGTGGATGTGCCCCGTGCCAGCCTGATGATCATAGAGAATGCAGAACGCATGGGGCTGTCCCAGCTGCACCAGTTGCGCGGCCGTGTCGGGCGGGGCAGTGACGAGAGTTCCTGCGTGCTGCTTTATCGCGTAGGGCTGTCGGCGCTGGCGCGGCGGCGCCTTGCGGTGATGCGCGACACCACCGATGGCTTCGAGATCGCCCGCCACGATCTGGAACTTCGCGGGCCTGGCGAACTGCTGGGCACGCGCCAGACCGGACTTGCGCAGATGCGCGTCGCCGATCTTGCACGGGATGCCGACCTGCTGCCGCTGGTTCAGCGCGCTGCGGCGCGGGTGGAGACGGATGCGCCGCGTCGCGATGCGCTCATCCGCCGCTGGATCGGCGCTGCCGCTCGCTACGGTGCCGTATGAGCGGCTGTACCGTCGCATGAGCTGTGTCTTTTCACAGGGCGTGCCGGATTGGCAGGCTGGTGCGCCGACTGGCTACAATCTCCGCCCTTCCAGGCGTCAGTCGTAAGGCCCGCATGAATCCCGAGTTCTCCCAGCCCCGCACAGCTGCGCCTGCGCCATGGATCCATGCCCGGGAACTGGCTGACGCCGATGTGCCTGCCCCGCTGCGGCGCTGGCTGTTGTGGCAGGGCCTGCTGACCGAGGCGCTGCGTGCGGCTTGCGGTCAGGGCTTTCGACTGCAGGTGCTGCGTCAGGGCGGCACCGAGCTCGACGAGGCATCGCGCGCCCTGCTGGATGTCGCGGATGAGCGTGCATTATGCCGGGAAATCGTCATGGGCGACCGCAGGCACAGTTATGTGTACGCGCGCACGCTCGTGCCGACCGCCACACTCGCCGCGCATCCCTGGCTCGAAACCCTGGGTGAGGCGCCGCTGGGTGAGCGGCTTCAGCAGGTCGACGGACTGTCCCGTGAGGCCTTTGAGTACGCGCAGCTCGCGCCCGGGGATGCGATGCTCGCAGGCCTGGTGCCCGCGAGCCCGCGCATGGTGTGGGCACGGCGCTCGGTGTTCCAGCTCACCGGTGGCCCGTTGTGCGTGTTGGAGGCGTTTCTGCCCGACATCGCCCGATGTCGTACTCCCGGAGGCGCATGAACACGCTGCAGCTCGCCACCGTGGGGCGCCAGCTGCTGGCCTATGCAAGGCTGTTGCGCCTGCATGCCCCGATCGGTATCTGGCTGCTGCTGTGGCCCACCCTGTGGGCATTATGGCTGGCAGGCGACGGCCATCCGGATGCGCAGGTGTTCACGGTGTTCGTGCTCGGTGTCGTACTTATGCGCTCTGCGGGGTGTGCGATCAATGATTTTGCCGACCGACGGCTCGATGGTCACGTGCGCCGCACTCGTGGGCGCCCGCTGGCCAGCGGGCAGGTGTCGCCCGCCGAGGCGCTGGTGCTGTTCGCCGGGCTGTCGCTGATCGCGCTGGGGCTGGTGCTGACGATGAACCGGCTCACCCAGGGCCTGGCGCTGGTCGGCGCGCTGCTGACCATCGTCTATCCGTTTACGAAGCGCTATCTTTCAACACCGCAGTTCGTGCTTGGCCTGGCCTTCGGCTGGAGCGTGCCGATGGCATTCGCCGCGCAGACCGGGTCGGTGCCGCAAATGGCCTGGCTGCTGTATTGCGCGGTGATTCTCTGGGCGGTGATCTACGACACGATGTACGCCATGGTCGACCGCGAGGATGATCTCAAGCTGGGTCTGAAATCCACGGCGATTCTGTTCGGCGACGCCGATCGCACCATCCTGGCCGCGCTGCAGGTCACGCTGCTGCTGACGCTCTACCTGGTCGGCGAACGCGCGGGCCTCGGCGGCTGGTATCACCTCGGGCTGCTGGCGGCCGGCTGCTCGGCGGCGTGGCAGCAGTGGCTGATTCGCGACCGGCATCCGCAGGGCTGCTTCCAGGCGTTTCAGAACAACCATGTCTTCGGCGCCGCGATATTCGCCGGCATACTGCTTCACTACACGTTTGCCGCGCCGGCCTGACAGGCGGCGTCACGCACGCGCC
>JBGTIC010000208.1:0-2333 GCA_041745895.1 Gammaproteobacteria bacterium | reverse complement strand
GGCGCACAGTTGGGCCAGGCCCAGCGCCTGGAAGCCTCGCACGATCGCCTGCTGGCCGAGATCGGCGCAAGCCACGGCAAGCTCTACAGCTACCGGCACAGCTTCAACGGCTTTGCCGCACGCCTGAACAGCGCGCAGGTCGCGCAGCTGTCCCGGCATCCGGACGTCACCGGCCTCTGGCCGGATCAGTCGCGGCCGCTGAACAGTGGCGAGTCGATGCGCTTTCTGGGCTTCGGCCGTGACGCGTCCAGCCTGGACTCAGGGCTGGGCCTGCGTGGCGAAGGCATCATCATCGGCGTGATCGACAGTGGTGTGGCACCGGGGCATCCGTCTCTGTCGGACCGGGATCAGCGCGCGCTGCCGCGACTATGCCGCAGCGAATGGGCGCGGGTATCGCTGCTGGGGCGATGGCTGTGCCGCAGCCATCGCCAGTCGACTCGTCAGCTCGCCTACGAACTGCCGAGCCAGTGGAACGGCATCTGCCAGGCAGGCGAGGCGTTCACGGTCAACGACTGCAATAACAAACTGATCGGCGCGCGTTTCTACAATGAGGGCTTCCTGGCGACCAACGAGATGGATCCCGGCGAGTTTCTCTCGCCGCGCGACGCCGACGGGCACGGTACTCACATCGCCTCCATCGCCGCCGGCAACGACGTGGATGCCAGTCTGTTCGGCACGCGCGTGGGTCGCATCCGCGGGGTTGCGCCGCGCGCCTACGTCGCTGTCTACAAAGCCTGCTGGCTGCGCCCGGGCGAGACGCGCGCCACCTGCAACACCTCCGATCTTGCCCGCGCCATCGACGATGCCGTGGCCGATGGGGTCGACATCATCAACTACTCGGTGGGCAATCCGGACGCAGGCTTCAGCGGACCGGATGACATCGCACTGCTGTTCGCCGCCGACGCGGGTGTATTCACCGCGGTGGCTGCCGGCAATGACGGACCGGCGCCGGGCACCATCGGCGCACCGGGCGACTCGCCGTGGGTGACCACTGTCGCGGCCAATACCCGCGACGGGCGGCGCTTTGAAGAAGGTGTACGCGTGATCGCACCGGCGTCGGTGGCCGGCGACCTGATCATGCGCGAAGCGACGTTCACCGTATTGCTCAGCGACGCCGGACCGATCACCGGCGAGCTTCGGCAGGTCGACGACGGGGTAGGCCCCTTGCCCGACGGCACCCCCGGCAGCCGCGATGATGCCTGCCAGCCGCTGGTCAATCGCAGCGAGATCTCCGGGCAGATCGCGCTGATCCGTCGGGGCGGCTGCAATTTCGACACCAAGTTGCTGCGTGCCCAGGCCGCAGGTGCCACGGCAGTGATCGTCTACAACACCGCCGGACCACCGATCACGATGCTCAGCGATGGCGATCGCATCGACATTCCGGCGATCATGATCGGCGCATCCGACGGCAATCGACTGGTGGCGGCGCTGGCCGAGGGCCAGCGCGTAGAAGTGGAACTGCGCAAGGGCCGCCTGATCGAGGAGGCCGTCAGCGGCAATGTCCTGGGCGAATTCTCCGCGCGCGGTCCCAACCTTGCTGCGCCCGACCTGATCAAGCCAGACCTCACGGCACCGGGCGTGGATATGCTCGGCGGCCACACGAGCGACCCTGCCACGGGACAGCCCGGCGAGCGCTTCCAGCTCCTCTCGGGCACCTCGCAGTCCGCGCCCGTGGTGGCCGGCCTGGCCGCACTGCTGCGCGAACAGCATCCGGACTGGACCCCGGCGATGATCAAATCGGCGATGATGACCTCGGCCTACCAGACGGTCGTGCTCGAAGATGGTGAAACCCCCGCCGATCCCTTTGCGATGGGTGCGGGCCACGTGCGCCCCGCCGGGGCCGTGGCACCGGGGGCAGTCTACGACGCCGATCTGCTCGACTATGTCGCCTTCGCCTGCGGGCTCGAGCCCAGCCCCTTTCCGCCCGCTGACTGTGCCCTGCTGGCAGCCGGTGGCCTGTCGCTGCGCGCGCAGGATCTCAATCTTCCATCGATCGGCGTGGGGTCCCTGGTGGGCAGCGACCAGCTGCGCCGCCGCCTCACGGCCACCGAGGGCGGCAGCTTCGTTGCCGAGATCCACGCCCCCCCGGGAACGCAGGTGAACGTGACACCTGCGACCCTGAACCTCGGTCCTGGCGAGACTGCGAATTACACGCTGACCATCGATGCGGACGGCCTGCCGTTGAACGAGTGGCGCTTCGGCAGCCTGACCTGGCGCAGTGCGGATCACGCCGTACGCAGCCCGCTGGCCGCGCAGGCCCGCGCCCTCGCCGCCCCTGCTGAGCTGCAGCTCAGCGGTGTGGCAGGAGAGACGACATTCCAGCTGCGCGCCGG
>JBGTIC010000207.1:0-2576 GCA_041745895.1 Gammaproteobacteria bacterium | reverse complement strand
GCCGGCCATGCCCAGGCGCCCGAGTGGTTCACGACAGCGCCAGCCGGCGCGGTGCGCAAGCTGCTTGAGCAGATCGGCTGGAAAACCACGGACGTGGACCTCTACGAGATCAATGAAGCCTTTGCCTGCGTGACCATGGCGGCGATCACCGATCTGGATCTCGACGGCGACCGGGTCAACGTCAACGGCGGCGCCTGCGCGCTGGGTCACCCAATAGGCGCCACCGGTGCCCGGCTGATCGTGACCTTGATCAACGCGCTGGCCAGCCGGGGGCTGGCGCGCGGCGTGGCGACCTTGTGCATCGGCGGCGGTGAATCCACGGCGATCGCCATAGAGCGCGTCCAGGGCTGAAGGGGCACGTCAGGCTACATGCCGGGATAGTTGGGACCGCCGCCGCCCTCGGGGGTCACCCACTCGATGTTCTGCTGTGGATCCTTGATGTCACAGGTCTTGCAGTGCACGCAGTTCTGCGCGTTGATCTGGAAGCGCGGCTGACCGTCATTACCAGTGACGACCTCGTAGACCCCGGCCGGGCAGTACCTCTGCGCCGGCTCATCATAGAGTGGCAGGTTCTTGGCGATCGGCAGTGCCGGATCCGTGAGCACCAGGTGACAGGGCTGGTCTTCTTCGTGGTTGGTCGAGGACAGGAACACCGAACTGAGCTTGTCAAAGGTGATCTTGCCGTCGGGCCGCGAATATGACGGTGCCTTGGCTTTGTCGACAGTCACCAGCGAGGCGTGATCTGGCTCGCGATTGCGCAGCGTGAAGGGCATGCGCCCACGGAAGATGTTCTGGTCGACGAATACGAACGCAGAGCCCAGGAACGTACCGAGCTTGTGCAGTGCGGGACTGAAGTTTCTCCCGCGTTGCAATTCATCCCACACCCACGAGCCGCGCACCCGATCCGTAAAGCCGGTGAGATCGCGGCCACCGGGTTCTCCGCTGGACAGGGCGTCGAACACTTCCTCGGCGGCGAGCGCCCCGGTCTTGAGTGCCGTATGCGAGCCCTTGATCTTCACACCATTGAGGAAGCCCGCATCACAACCCACCAGCAAACCGCCAGGAAAGCTCAGCTTGGGCAACGATTGCAGCCCGCCCTTGTTGAGGGCACGGGCGCCGTAGCTGACGCGCTTGCCACCTTCGAGCAGCTCGCGGATTTGCGGATGGGTCTTCCAGCGCTGGAATTCATCGAACAGGCTCAAATGTGGATTGCGGTAATTCAACGCGATGATCAGACCCAGATATACGAGGTTGTCTTCCGCGTGATAGAAAAAACCGCCGCCTTCGGTATGCCCGTCCAGCGGCCAGCCCAGCGTATGCACGACCTCGCCGGCGCGGTGCTTCTCAGGACTGATCTCCCACACCTCCTTGAAGCCCAGGCCATAGTGCTGCGGATCGACCCCGTCGCGCAGATCGAACTTGCGCATCAGGCGCTTGCCGAGATGCCCATGGCAGCCCTCCGCGAAGATCGTGTACTTGGCGCGAAGCTCGTAACCTGCCTCGAAACTTCCCTTGGGTTGACCGTCACGCCCCACACCCATATCGCCGGTGATCACACCACAGACTTCGCCATCGTCACCGTAAATGACCTGCGCGGCGGGGAAGCCCGCGAACAGGTTCACGTCGAGGCTTTCCGCCTGCTCGCCAAGCCACTTGCACAGGCGGCCCAGGCTGATGATGTAGTTGCCCTCGTTGTGCATTGGCGAAGGGACGAACATGTTCGGCACGCGCAGTGCAGCGCTGTCGCTGCGCAGCCAGTGGAACGTGTCGCCCGTCACTGCCGTGTTGACTGGTGCGCCCCGATCTCGCCAGTCGGGCAGCAACTCATCGAGCGCCCGCGGCTCGAACACGGCCCCCGAAAGGATGTGAGCTCCGATCTCGGAGCCTTTTTCGACCAGCGCGATGCTCAGGTCCTCGCCGTGCTCGAGGCACAGTTGCCGGAGCCGGATGGCCGCCGCCAGCCCCGCCGGGCCACCGCCCACGACGATCACGTCGAATTCCATTGCCTCGCGTTCAACGTCCATGCCCTGCCCTCGCTCCTGGCCATCCGCCGCGGCGACGAACGTCGCCGCACGACTCTTCCACGCACCACCTTGGCTGGCGCGCATTGTAACATCGCGACTTTCGGCCCCGGCGCTGACAGCATCGCGCTTGGCAGCAGCGGCGCCGAACCGCATTGCTGCTGCAGGACAAAAGCCCATGACCGATCCGCTGTGGACGCCCTCGGCCGAACGCATCGCCGGTAGCCGTTGTGCGCAATTCATGCGCCATCTGGAAATCCACGACGGGGCGCGCATCGGTGACTTCACCGAGCTGCACCGCTTCAGTGTGCAGCAGCCCGAGCGTTTCTGGTCAGCCGTCTGGGACTTCTGCGAAGTACGTGCCGAGCGCCGAGGCGAGCGGGTGCTGATGCATGGGGATCGCATGCCCGGCGCGCGCTGGTTTCCGGGCAGCCGGATGAACTTTGCGCAGAACCTGCTGCGCTGGCGCGACGATCGTCCGGCCCTGCAGTTCGTCGGCGAGGCCGGGCACACGATAAGCCTCAGCCATGCCCAGCTGCACGCCGAGGTGGCACG
>JBGTIC010000206.1:0-1667 GCA_041745895.1 Gammaproteobacteria bacterium | reverse complement strand
CGATGGACCGTCGAGTCGCTGCCGTACTTCTCGGGCAGGCGGTTCCACTGGCAGCCGCTGCGCATCACGTAGATGATGCCGTTGAGGATCCGCCGCGGATCGGCGCGTGGCCGGCCAATCGCCGCAGGCGGCGGATCCAGGTCGGCGAGTATGGGAGTAAACGTCGCCCACAGTTCGTCATCGACCTCCCAAATCGTCGGCAACGGCCGAACTTCCTTCTTGCGTCGCGCCATCCGTGGCTCCTTGTTCACAGGCCAGTGCGACGGATGACATCGGCAAGTTCGACCATTCTGGGATAGTTTCTAAGCCAATGTGAAGTGCTGAAGCAGTCTGCCGTATTTCCACGACCGGATCAATGGCTTCATCTGATTTGGCAACGCCTTCCACAGTTGAGTCCACGTCCACCACGGTCCATAAATGTAATGCTACCAGTGACAAAACAATGATCATCCCAATAAATGCAAACAAAGCCACGGCACGACCAAATCCTCCATTCGCCGATCCTCGCAGTTTTCGGATATTGGCTACAAATATGCCGACCTCGGCCGCCGCCGCAATCGCCTCCATCTCGGTCATAGCCTGTACCGTAAGTCGTTTTTCGTGCCCAGCGGAATCAACCCCGGTGATTCGCCATTGTGATCGTGTGCCGGTGTCTTGCGATGAATTCATATCTGTTTCCCGCGGAGGGCTGCCTGAAGAAAACGGTTCAACCGGTGAATCGCGTTTATCTCACATTCGCCGACAGAGCTGCGTGGACGACCTACGATCGCAGGGCTTAGATCCCGCTTCATAGGTCGGCCGAATACTCGCTGTTATTACGCAATGCTTCCAGAAGGGTAACGCAAGAGGCCGCCCTTACTCTAACACGCACTAGCGGGGTGTCAGGAATATCGCGGAAACAAAGTTGATCGTGACCCAAATCAGAAAGGGTCTGCTGCACGAACTCGCGAGCATCCGCGCCATCCAGCGCGAGGGTAAGAACAGCGTCATTACCAGCTTGATCACAGCCATGTAACCGGATCGCCATGGTGCATCGCCCAACTGACGTGTTGACTACCAAGTGTACAGGTGGCCGTCAACCGAA
Organism: Gammaproteobacteria bacterium; assembly: GCA_041745895.1. Lineage (GTDB taxonomy): Bacteria > Pseudomonadota > Gammaproteobacteria > Steroidobacterales > PWYM01 > PWYM01. Next base: position 583 of record JBGTIC010000206.1, on the reverse strand, counting down.
TCAATAAAAGACTTGGTCGAGCTTGCGAATCCAGTCGATCCGGTTTGATCCGCGCGATCCTGTCCTGCCTGACCCCTGAAGTCGAAGCCCCAACCCCTGATCCCCAATCCATTCCATCATTTGCCTCGCCGGGCGTGCCGTTGAATAATCAGCTTATGCAGATGGTGACGGTGCAGCCGCAGGACGCCCTGCAGATTGAGCAGGCGGTGATTCAGGCCCGCGAGGCGTTTGCCGCGGGGGGCCTGGTCGTGTTCCCCACCGAGACGGTGTACGGTGTCGGTGCGGACATCACCAGCGATGCCGGCTATGCCGCGCTGCGGCGAATCAAGCAGCGACCCGATGAGCAGCCGTTCACCATTCATCTGCCTGATGCCGACGCCGCGGCGAACTACATCGACCTGTCGGACGACACGCTGCGGCGATTCGTCAACAAGGTTTTCCCCGGCCCGGTGACGCTGGTGGTCGATGTGACCGACCAGGTGATCGCGGAAAAGCTGGCGGCACTGGGGCTGGCGGCGTCGATGCGAACGCGGCTGTACCAGGGCAACACGATCGGCCTTCGCTGCCCGGACCATGCGCTGGG
>JBGTIC010000205.1:0-3326 GCA_041745895.1 Gammaproteobacteria bacterium | reverse complement strand
GCGGGCTGCTCGGCCGCCAGCGCGACTCCAGCCGCCGCAGCGCTCCACGCGATGCCAGCGGGCCGGCAGATGGCATGATGTCGTTGATGACCATCCACAACGAACTGGTGTCTGTCAGCAGGGGAGCGCTTGATCCGGAGGTGTTCGCGGTGCCGGGTGATTACACTCCCGCGCGCTGAGCCTCGAGTACTGTGAAGCGCGCGGCCAGGTAATCGACCAGCGCGCGCCGGCGGAAGCGTGGCCGCAGGAGAAAATTCGATGCGCAATTGGATGGTATCCATCGCTATCGCCTGCCTGACGGGCTTTCCAGTGTCCGCGGTTGCAGCGGATCAGCCCGATCTGCTGGTGCCCGTCGATGCCGGGCTCGCGCAGAAAATCCGTGACTACAACGGCAACGAGTTCGAACGGCTGAGCTTTTTCACGCGGCGCTGGCGGATCGTTGAGGTTCGTCCCGAGGTGCTTTGTCAAAGTGAAGTTGTCCGCTTTGGCGCTTTTCCCGATGCGGAGTTCATCGTGCGCATCAGTCCGAGGACGAACCCTGCAGGCGCGCCCTGGCCTGGAAGCTGGCAGGGCACCATCGAGTCGCCAATGCTGCCCGAGGAGGAGCGGGATCGGCGCGAACAGGCGCTCGCGTGGATACTCGACAACGTCCCGCAGATGCAGTTTGAAGGGGCGGACGACACAATGCGCGCGGCGATACTCGGCAAGGGGGGGCAGTTCTTTCTGGGTTACTGGGCCGTCGATGCAACCACAGGCATTGCCGAAGAGATTCAGCCACCTCCAGCTTCCGACCCGTGCGCGGCCTTCCGTGATACCCGGCCGAATCAGGGCCTACAGCCCGACGCTGTGTCCGACCAGGTCTCGGACTCCGCCGGATTTTTCGCGGTGTCTGCACGGGTATGGTGGCCCGCGATTGGCGATGAGAGACTGACGCAACCGACGCAATATCATCTCGAACCGCTGAAATGTTCACCCCGGTATCACCTGGTATACGAGCACGATCACTTTCGGCGGTGGGCGATTGGGGGTTCGGGGCCGGAGGCTGAAGTGGTGCAGCAGCAGTGGCATGAATTCCTGGCCACCCTGCCTGCCGATGAGGCCTGCGTACTGGTCGCTGATATCGAATAGCGTTACCTGTTGATCCTGACCGAGTTCAGGCGGGGGACGCGTTTCATGAATAGGGTCTCAAATGTAACGTGCGCTGAATTTTTTCGCCGACGCCATCAGGTACGCCGGCTTTTTCTGCAAACGATGGCCATTTCGAAATAGTCGCCTTCACATCGGCGAGAATTTTCGCAGCCCGCCCCCGCTTCATCGACGCCGTCTTTGCGCAGGCTTTGAAATCCTCCAGCGTGAAATCGTCGCGTTTTCCATTCATCGTCATCTGATGGCTCGCCGTCCACGCACCCGCAGGATTGAAGCTGTAGGTCATATCAAAGGCCGGTGCCAGCGACCACTCGCCGGATTTATTCATCAGGAAGGCAATATTCTTCACGTGGTCATCCTGATTGCGGGCCACGATGTTGAACACCATGCGGCGAAACAATTGCTCGATGGCCTGCATGGGCAACTGCAGTTGCCGCATCACCAGCAACGCCTGCTCGTAGCTGTAAGCGCCTGCCATATTGAAGTCGTAGTGCGCCAGGGCGCCGAGCGACTGCATGTGAAGTTTTTCGCCAGTAGCCAGCCGATCAAAGCGGCGCGTCATGAAATGGGACCTGCCATTTTCTTTGAACAGCCGGCATTCACTGATATCAATGCCACAGGCGAGCGCCATCAGGTAATACGCATACTCGATCACCCCGTAGCCTTTTGGGTCGTCCAGCTCCTTGTCCTTGTTGCCGCTGACACCGTCGAATTTCATCAGCCAGTATTCATATCCCTTGCCGGCCTTGACCTGGCCGGACCGCACTTCATTGGTTGTCGGGTTCCATGCAATGATCGCCTTCGCCCGGGCGCCCCCGGCGGATGTGCCCACGCGCAGAATATCCCTTAGCGCATCTTCGCTGCCTTCAGCCACGAAAGACGTCTGCAGGTTATTCCGGTGGGTCAACACCTCCGATGCAAGCTCAACCAACTTGCTGACCTCGATGTGCGTTGTCTGCTTCGCCTTGGGGCCGATGGCGGGGGCAAATTCCAGCGCACCCATGCCGCGTTCACCGGTATAGCAAAGCCGCTCAACCGCGTTGAAGGAATCCGGTTGCCGCCCCTGCGATGCCAGCCAGGCATCAATCAGCGCGTTGCCGAATTTGTCGGGCAACGAGTCGGCCAGCAGGCCGGGCAATCCGAAAAAAGTCGGGCGGGATAGTTCGGGAAAGCGGTACACGCGCCGGGAAAGCGGCATCACAATCGGGGCGATCTGAATGCCGCTTTGCGCGAATGCCGCATCGTATTCAAAGCTGGCGACATCCTCCCCATCGGCCAGTGAGACAGCGCCGATGGTTTTGCCCCAAAGCCTGACCTCGGCAAGTGTGCTCACGGCTTATCATCCCAGCGCCATGGTTTCCCGGTCGGCTTTGCGGCACGTTGGCCCGACGCCCGTTGCCGGACCTTGCCCTTTCGCTTCAACAAATCCATCGGTCGGGGTCCGGATTCCGGTATCAGGCCATCCAGCCCTGATGCGGCGTCCAGCACCCTCAGCACCCGGATCAGGGTCGCCAACTGTGACGTCTGCCCAGCCTCCATGCGCTCGAGGGTGCGCTTGGCGATACCCGCCTGTTCGGCCACAGCCGCCTGCGTGAGCTGCAATTCAACCCGACGCCTGGAAATACGTGCGCCCAATTCGGCCAGCACGGCATCATCTGTGAGTAGAGCGGTGATTTTCATATAGTCGTCAATTATTGCGATTATGTTCGTTGAACCTGCTATATATCGTTAATTAATACGATATATAGCTCAATATATCATTAATTTCGCAAATCGTAATACTTCGCGATAAACCTACTTTTTAAGGATATAAGTCGCATTTTATAACGATATATGCTGCACGACCCGATTGCAGCCGCCGTCTGACATATATCGCGACGCGTTTTGCGGTCAGACTTCCTCGAGCACCGCGAAGCGCGCGGCCAGGTAATCGACCAGCGCACGCACCGACGGCAGCAGCCCCCGCCGTGATGCGAGCACGGCGTGGATGATTTCCGGTCGCGGCGCCCAGTCCGCCAGCACCCGCACCAGGCGCCGCTGCGCGAAGGGCTCGGCGAGAATCATCGTGGGTAATTGCACGATACCGACCCCGGCCATTGCCGCGGCGCGCAGCGTCATCATGCTGCGGGTGACGAGCCGGGGCCGGTGCTCGATGCGCGCCTGGGCACCGCCTGAGATCG
>JBGTIC010000204.1:0-8377 GCA_041745895.1 Gammaproteobacteria bacterium | reverse complement strand
ACGCGACCCTTCGCCCACCCGACGGCGAGCGAAATTGGTCGGGACATCCTGCGTGCCGGCGGCAGTGCGGTGGACGCGGCCGTTGCGGTGCAAATGGCCCTGGCGGTGCTGGAAGTCCCCGAGACGGGCCTCGGTGGCGGCGGCTTTCTGCTTCACCTGGACGCGGCGAGCGGCAAGGTGGCGTTTTTTGATGGCCGGGAGACCGCCCCGGCTGCCACGCAGGCAGATCGTTTCATGTGGTTCGGGCGTGCCATGCCGCATGCCGCCGCGGTCGTCAGCGGCCGATCGGTCGGCACCCCCGGTCTGGTCGCAATGCTGGCAATGGCACACTCACAGCACGGCCGGCTGCCATGGGCCCGGTTGCTGGCACCTGCCATCCTGCTGGCCGAGCAGGGGGTGCCCGTGCCCACGCGGCTGCACAGGCAGCTGCGCGGCGACGCCTCGCTGCACCTGTTCAGGGACATGCGGCTCCATTACCTGCGGGCCCTGTCAGCCGACCCTGCCGTATTGCATCAGCCGCGACTCGCCGCCACCTTGCGCACGCTCGCCGAGCAGGGGCCGGAAGGCTTCTACCATGGCGAGGTGGCCAAAGAGATCGTTGCGCGTGCGGCCGCGCGCCAGCCGTGGCGGGGCGATCTTCAAATTCAGGATCTAGCCGACTACCGCGCGCTGCCGCGCGAGCCCGTCTGCGGCCACTACCGGCAGTGGCGCATCTGCGGTGCACCACCCCCCTCCTCGGCCGGCATTGCCGTGCTGCAGGTACTCGGCATGCTCGAGCATTTTCCGATGGCCGAACTGGGCAGTCGGCGCACGGAGGCAATGCACCTGATTGCCGAGGCCAGTCGGCTGGCCTTCGCCGATCGAGCCCGCTGGGTCGCAGATCCGGGCTTCGTGCAGGTGCCCGTCGATGCACTGATCGATCGCGACTATCTTCGCGCGCGCGCCGCACTGATCTCCACCACGCGAGCGATGAGTGACGCACCCGCAGGCGATCCTCACCGCCGCGAACCTCGCGGTGATGCTGTGGCAGAAGGCGCAGACCGCTCTGCCGGCACGTCTCACTTCACGGTGATCGATGACCAGGGCAACGTTGCTGCGCTGACCAGTTCGATCGAGGCGCCTTTCGGCAGCCGCATGCAGGCGGCAGGATTCCTGCTCAACAACCAGTTGACGGACTTTACGTTTGCCGATCGCGCAGCCGACTACGCCGAGCCCAATCTTCCCGCAGCCGGCAAGCGGCCGCGCAGTTCGATGTCACCGCTGCTGGTGTTCGACGCCGATGACACGCTGATGCTCGCGTTGGGTGCGCGCGGCGGCAGTCGCATCATCGGTCACGTCACCCGCGTGCTGATCGCCACCCTGGACTGGCAGCAACCCCTGGCCGACGCCGTGGCAGACAGCAACTTCGTTCACCGTGGCGCGGGGCTGGAAATCGAGCGCGGCAGCGCGGGACTGGCTCATCGCGCGGAGCTGCGCGCCCTGGGTCATCGCCTGCGCGTACGCCCGATGCCTTCGGGTCTGCATGGGATTTCGCGTGTCAAAGGTGGCTGGCAGGGCGCCGCAGATCCCCGGCTCGACGGCGCAGCGCTCGGCGACTGACAAAGTTGTCTATCATGGACGCATGATGGATGACATGCCGGATCAGGACGACACCGTCAACGCGCGCTCAGTGCTCATTCGCTTGCCGCAGCGCTGCCATACCCGGGACGGCGGGCCGCGGCGCGTGGGTGTGGAGCTCGAGATGATCGGGCTTTCCCTTGAGCGTATTGCCGACATCGTCGCGGACTGCTTCGATCTGTCGATCGCGGATGACGGCCGCTACGAACGCGTGCTCAGTGGAGACCCCGCGGGTGAGTGGCGGGTGGAACTTGACTTCAACCTGCTGCAGAGGCTCGGCCGCGAAGAGCGTCGCGCCGAAGTGTTGCTCGATGAAATCCGTGCCTCGGCCGAAGACGTGCTCAAGCGTCTGGCTGATCCCATTGTGCCGCTGGAAGTGGTGAGTCCACCGTTGCCGATGTCGCGCCTGCACGAGGTTGAAACGCTGATAGAGGCACTGCGCGAGGCGGGCGCACGTGGCACGTCGGATCGATTCAGCTATGCGTTCGCAATGCAGTTGAACCCCGAAGTGCCGGACAGCGATCCTGCCGTTTTACGCGACTATCTCCAGGCCTTTCTTTGTCTGTACCCGTGGCTGTACAAGCGCGCGGACATCGATCTGACGCGACGGCTGACGACCTACATCGATCCGTTTCCGATCCGATACGTCCGGCGGGTCATCGCCGCGGACTACCACCCCGACATCGCGACCCTGATCGACGATTACCTCGCCGACAACCCGACGCGTAATCGCGCACTGGACCTGTTGCCCTTGTTTCTGCATCTCGATGAGGCACGCGTTCGCACAATCACTGATGATCCCCTGATCAAATCCCGCCCAGCCTTTCACTATCGCCTGCCTGACTGCGAGATCGATCTGCCCGAATGGGGGCTGCACCTGGCATGGCATGACTGGCTCGAAGTCGAGGCGATGGCGGCGGACTCGAAACGCCTCGCCGCGTGCTGCGTCGCCTACGCGGATTTTCTCGACCGGCCGCTGCAACGCTGGCTGGGTCACTGGGAAGACGAAATCGACGCCCGCTGGCTGGCGGCCTGACTGGAGGCTCCGTGCACACCCCGTCTCGACCTGTGATCGCAATCACCGGGCCCCAACGTAGTGCCTTTGGACCGCGCGCATTGGTGGCGTTGGCCGTATGGCTGTATGGTGGTCGGCCGGTGCAACTGCGGCCACGCGACGAAACGCCATGGCCTCGTTACGACGGCGTGGTGGTCACAGGTGGGCACGACATCGACCCGGTGCTGTATGCCTCGGAACCCGAAGTCGAACCGCGCCACGACCCCGAGCGCGATGCCCTGGAGTCGCGTGTCATCGATGACGCGCTGACCCGCAGACTGCCACTGCTGGGCATTTGCAGGGGCGCCCAGCTGCTCAACGTGCGTCGCGGCGGCAACCTCTTTCAGGAGCTGCGCTCGCGCCGCGAGCAGACCTCCAACCGCTGGACCGTGCTGCCGTTGAAGACACTGGTCGTCGATACAGATACGCGGCTGGCCGGCATCATGGGGTCGGGACGCTGCCGCATCAACAGCCTGCACAACCAGGCCATCGATCGCACCGGTCTGGGATTGCAAATCACCGGCCGTGATCTCGACGACATCATTCAGGCGGTCGAGGATCCGCAGCACCCCTTCCTGATCGGGGTACAATGGCATCCGGAGTTCCTGCTGTTGATGGGCCGACACCGGCGCCTGTTCGGTGCGCTGGTCGCCTGTGCGCGCGAACGTCTCAAGCAGACCTGAGACTTTGAAGGAGACATGACATGGCCAGGATGGAAACACCCGTGTGTGAGTTCGGTACGCCTGCCGTCGAATTTGCCCTGCGTGGGGTCGACGAGCGCATGTGGACACTCTCGGATGTCCGCGGCGAACGTGCGACGCTGATCATGTTCATCTGCAATCACTGCCCCTATGTGAAAGCGGCGATCGATCGCATCGTGCGCGACGCGCGCGAACTCGACGCGCTGGGCGTCGGCGTGGCTGCGATCATGCCCAACGATGTTGCCACCTACCCCGATGATTCCTTCGAGAACATGCAGCACTTCGCCCGAGAGCACGGCTTTGGCTTTCCTTACCTGATCGACGAGACCCAGGCTATCGCGCGTGCCTACGCAGCGGTGTGCACGCCGGACTACTTCGGCTACAACGCGGATCTGAAACTGCAGTTTCGCGGCCGCCTGGATGAGGGCCGCAAGGAGGCGCCTGCCCCCGGCAGCCCGCGAGAACTCTTCGACGCCATGCGCCAGATCGCCGAGACCGGACAGGGACCGCGAGAGCAGACACCCAGCATGGGCTGTTCGATCAAGTGGCGGTAAGGCCCGCCGCCGGTGTCAGGGCTGCGGCTTTCGGACGGCTCGGTGTCAAGATTGCCCCGCGCGCAGGTGCTGCGAGAGCAGCCGGTCGAGATGCGAGGCGAAGGCTTGCCGATCGGCCTGACTGAGCGCCGGCGGACCACCCGTCTGCACACCGCTGGCGCGCATGGTATCCAGGAAGTCACGCATGTTAAGGCGTGCACGAATCGTGTCCGCCGTGTGCAGTTCTCCGCGCGGGCTCAAGGCCACCGCACCTTTGTCGATCGCCTCTGAGGCAAGCGGAATATCGCTGGTGACGACGAGGTCGCCGGGCTGCACGAGACGCACGATCTCGTTGTCGGCAATATCGAAGCCCGACGCCACCTGTATCGAGCGCACCGAGGGCATCGGCGGTGTGCGCACCGGCTGGTTGGCCACCAATGTGAGCGCCACGCCGGTGCGCTCGGCGGCGCGAAACAGGATTTCCCGGATCACACCCGGACAGGCGTCGGCATCCACCCAGATGTGCATCAGCGCGGCTGGCCAGGCTGCGACACCAGACGGACTTCATCATCACAGCGCAGCTCACCCCTGGCCACCACCTCGGCATACACACCAAAGTTGCCGGCGGCGTCGGCGACGAGGCGCTGCAGCACGGCCGGCTCGGCCGCCAGCCCAGGCTGCGGTAACGTGACCATTCGACAGCGCGAAGTGGCGGTGGATATACGCAGTCTCACGGACCCGCCGATCTGCAGCACCGCGCCCGACCACTGGTGTTCGATCAGGCCCTCCCCAGGAATATCGAGCACGATATTCGGACGAAAGCGCCGGGGATCGGCCGCACCCTCAGCCAGGCGATTTGCCAGCCAGGTCAGCGACGCGCTGCTGAGCAGATGCAGTGGCGCGTCATCGAAGTGCGCCTGATCGGTCTCACCGCGCAGCGTCAGCTCGGCACCGAAGTGGTGTCGCAGTGCCCGCGTCAACGACGGGTCACCGGCAGCGTGGTGCTGCCCATCCGGAAAACCGATCGTCAATTCACCTTCCGCATCCAGCGCGCCCTGCAGATCCAGCAGTCCATCGACCTGTCGGAACCGACGTGTGGTTTTGCCGCTGGCCAGACGACCGTCGGCATGTACCAGAGCGTATTCGCGATCACCGGCCAGCCCGCGCCTGGTTACCTGCACGCTCTCGCAGCGCTGACCTTGCAGCGACTTCACCGGGTAGCGCCAGAGCTGCGCAACAGTGCCCAGTACCCTGCCGGTGTCCTGCGCCGCGGCGGCGAGTGTTCTCGTCATGACAGTCTCCTCATACGCACAGTCCGGCCGCGTGGCCCGACGCCCAGGCCCACTGGAAATTGTGGCCACCGAGGTGGCCGGTCACATCCACCACCTCGCCAATAAAATACACGCCGGGATGTTCGCGCGCCTCCATCGTCTTTGACGACAGGGCACAGGTATCCACACCGCCGAGTGTCACCTCGGCGGTGCGATAGCCTTCGGTGTCCTGCGGCCACACCGTCCATGGCTGGCAGACGCCGGCCACGCGCGCGATGTCCTCGTCGCTGAGCTGATCCACCGTTGCCTTGTCATCCAGCCAGAGCTCGCACCAGCGTTGGGCAATCCGGCGTGTCAGTCGCTCGCCCAGCAGCGTCTTCAACGTCACGCGCGGGCGCGCCTGTCGTGCCTGGCGCAGGTAGTCGACAATGTCGGCACCAGGAAACAGATCGATATGCAGGGGCTGGCCCTGCTGCCAGTAGGACGAGGCTTGGAGGACCGCCGGCCCGCTCAGACCCTTGTGCGTAAACAGGATGTTCTCGCGAAACGCAGGGCCCTGGGCCCAGGTAAGGGAATCCAGCGAACTGCCGGCCAGGTGCTGCAACGCCTGCTGCAACTCGACAGGCAGGACCACCGGTACCAGCGCCGCACGCGTGGGCTGCACAGGCATACCGAGCGTGCGGGCAACGTCGATACCAAATCCGCTCGCCCCCATCTTCGGAATCGAGTAGCCGCCGGTGGCGATCACCAGCGAATCACAGGCGATTTCCCCGGCAGGCGTGCCCAGCCGGTGTGGCGGCCCGATTGCCGCTATGCTTGCAGGCGTGCCGGTCAACACTTTCGCACCGGCCTGCGCGCACTCTGCCAGTAACATATTCAGGATATCGCGGGAGGAGTCATCGCAAAACAGCTGGCCCAGTTTCTTCTCATGGTAGGCGATGCCATGCTGCTCGACCAGAGCAATGAAGTCTCCTGGCGTATAGCGATTCAACGCCGAGATCGCGAAGTGCGGGTTGGCCGAAATGAAGTGCTCCGGGCCGCTGTGGAGGTTGGTGAAGTTGCAGCGTCCGCCGCCGGACATCAGGATCTTCTTGCCGACCTTGTTGGCATGATCCAGCACCACCACCCGGCGGCCTCGTCTGGCCGCAACGATTGCGCACATCAATCCGGCCGCACCGCCGCCGATGATGGCGACGTCCATGCGGATCGACGAGTTGTTTGGATTGGCGGCTGACATGCTGGCGCGAGTGTAACCGGCTCGCGCCACGATGGCATGGCACAATGGAACGCCCGTACAAGCCAGGATGCGCCGCGACGATGCACTGCCCGGTCTGTGAAGCGCCATCGGCGGGCAGATTCATGCGCGTCGAGTCACAGCACTATTGGCGCTGCCATCACTGTGCGGCGACCTTCCTGGAGCCGGCGCAGCGCCTGAGCCTGGCGGCAGAACGCGCGCATTACGCACTGCATCGCAACGAACCCGACGATGCGCGCTATCGCGCCTTCCTGGATCGCCTCGCCACACCATTGCTGCGGCGCCTCGCGCCCGCATCGAGCGGTCTTGACTACGGTTGCGGTCCGGGGCCGGCACTCGCGGCGATGCTCACCGAGGCCGGCCACACCGTGCGCGTGTTCGACCCGGCTTTCTGCGATGATCGGGCGGTGCTCCAGAATGACTATGACTTCATCACCTGCACCGAGGTCATCGAACATTTTCATCATCCTGCGCAGGAATTCCGGCACCTCGATGCCCTGCTGCGCCCGGGCGGGATGCTTGCGCTGATGACCTGCTTTCAGACCGAGGATGCGCGCTCGCCGACTGGCACTATCGACGCGATCCGACGCATGTGGTGTTCTATCGTGAGAGCACGCTTCACACCATCGCCCGCAGGCACGGCTGGTGTTGCGCTATTCCGGTTCCCAATGTCGCGCTGATGTTGAAGTCCGCTGACGCCACCGGCGCCGGGCGCACGCCAGACCCGGGCGCCTAGGCGTCGATCATCGCGACAAACATCCCTTCGAGGCGCGCAGCGGTCGCGCCGGCGAATTCGACATCCACGACGACCTTGATGCGTGCGCGCCCCTTGCGCGAAAGCATGTGTTCGAAACTTGTCCATGCTCGCGCGTCCGGCGCCTGCGCCACAGCGCGGAACTCACCCTTGATCGGCGCTCGGAACTCGACATGGCTGCTGTGGATGACCAGCTCGGCCGAGATCTCGTGTGTCTTGAGCAGCGTATAGAGCAGCGACCAGGCAGCGAGCATCGCGACCGAGCTTGCACTGCCGCCGAACACCGTGCCGTGCACGTTCAGGTTGGGCGCCAGCGGTGCCGAGAGCACCACACGGCTGGACGAGACCTCTGCGACAGTAACTCCCATGGACTTCGACTGTGCGATACGCTCGTGAAGGTAGCGCTGCAGGGCCATCTTGTCGGGTGTATCCGGCATCAGCAGTTCCCGGAACAAAACGACAAGGGCCCGCAAAAAAGGGCCCTTTCGTCATGGGGTCTGGCGGAGAGGGTGGGATTCGAACCCACGATACGGGTAACCGTATACTTGAATTCCAATCAAGCGCCTTCGACCACTCGGCCACCTCTCCTGGAAGGGCGGCAAGCTTACCGCGCCAGGCGCGTCGCCGCAATTTGCAAGCGCACCCTTCAGGCGGCTCGCCATGACGGCGACTGCGTGATCAACTGCCGGCGCGCTCCAGCACGGGCTGGTCGAAGAAATCCGGTGGACTTTCCAGGCAGTCACCGCGGCGGCGGATGGACTGCGGCGGCTCCGCAGGGCCGGCAGGGATCCGCAAGGCGCGCGACTGGTCGGGGGACGCCAGGTCTTGGGGTACCTGGATCGGCGCAACACTCGCCGCACCCGCATAGCGCTCGGGACGCTCACACGAAACACCGCTGCAGGCCGTCGTGGCCACGGCCGCCAGCGCGACCCCGATCGCGCGCAGGCGACCGATCTGAATCAATCTCATACCAATGTCACTCCGGCGCTGTGCAGCGCCTGTTCAACGGCAGGCTGCGCCTGTGCCGACAGCGGTGTCAGCGGCAGACGAATCCCGGAGCCGATCAGGCCCATGCGTTCCAGTGCCCACTTTACCGGAATCGGGTTGGCTTCCACGAACAGCGACGCATGCAGCCCTGCGAGCGGCGCATCGAGCTCGGCGGCCTCTGCCGCATCGCCGGCCAGCGCTGCTG
>JBGTIC010000203.1:0-2470 GCA_041745895.1 Gammaproteobacteria bacterium | reverse complement strand
CCGACGAGGTCGGCGGCCGGACGGGTGGGCAGGTGCCAGTGCGCGTCATGGAAGCCCGGCAGCATGCGCCGACCGTCCAGATCCTCGATGCGCGTTGCGTCGCCGGCCAGCGCGCGAATCTGTGCGTCCGTGCCAACGGCGAGGATGTGTTCGCCGCGGATGGCCAGGGCGGTGGCATTGGGGTTTGCGGGATCGCCGGTCCAGATGCGGGCGTTGAGGAAGATGCGCTGCGGCGCTGCGGGGGCCTCCGCCGCGCTGTGTCCCGGCAGGTTGGGGCTGCAGGCGCTGAGCAGGGGCAGCACGGTTGACAGGCCGAGCCCACACAGCAGATTGGCGAGGCTGCCAGAGTGGCGTCGCGGGCGCTTTTCGGCTGCTACGTCCCGGCAGCGCATCTTCGTCCTTTCCATGTAGGCAGTACTCGTTGGAAGGCGGCTGTCGAGTCTACACCCGTCTCTGGATCAGCCGCCTGCTCGTTCCGGGCGGCACCGCCGCCCGAGCCGTTGACCAGGCGCTCGGCTGGGGCATCCCGCTGGTGTCTGAAGAGACGCTTGCCGAGCTGCCGGTCGTGCTTTCTCGAGCGCCGTCATGTTCATGACTTTGAATCCGCGCCTCACCTGTTCTGCGGCACGCTGCGTGTAACGCACTTCCCATTTGCTGGAGACAGGCTGCTCTTCGATGGTATCCACATTCGCCCTGCTGCAGCAGGCCGCATGCAGCCACGCGTCGCGTCCGGCCATCATCGACGGCGCCACGCGCGTGAGCTTCAGCGAGTTGCCCGAACAGGCGCTGCGAACGGCGCATGCCGTGGTTGCGGACACCGCGCCGGCGGCACGCATTGTCCTGATGAAGCACAACAGTGTCGACTACGCGGTGCTGGCTCTGGGTCTGGAGGCGACTGGCCGCATCCGTGTGCCGGTGAACTGGCGCAGCACCGCGCATGAGCTCGCCAACCTGACAGACGACTGTGCCGCCGAGGTCATCGTGTGCGATGAGCACAGCGCAGACGTGGTGGCCAGGGCGATAGCGCAGTTGCAAGCCGCCGGGCGGCCCGCACCGCGCGCCGTTCGCATCGAGGAGATCGCTGAGACCGCGCCGAGTCCCATGGTCGTATCCACGTCAGCGAGCAGCGTCACGACGGGCGATACGTTAGCTTCGATCAACTACACCTCCGGGACACTGGCCGAGCCCAAGGGGGTCGTGCTCAGTGTGCGCAACTGGCAGCATGTCTATCGCAATCTGCTCAGTGTGCGCGATATTCGCCCTGGTGACCGGATCGGGCTGGTGGGTCCGCTCAGTCACGCTGCGGGCGCCTATCTCGTGCCGTCGCTGCTGCAGGGCGCCACCGTGGTGCTGCTGCCTGCGGCCACGCCCGGGGTGCTCGCCGAACAGATCACGCGCCATCGTCTGACTATCCTCCAGTGCGTGCCGACAGTGCTTACGCGTGCCACCGCGGACGCCGCGTTTGCGCGCAGCAACTTCTCATCCCTGCGACTGGTCATCTACGGAGCAGAGCGCATGCCCTGCGCCACACTGGAGGCGAGCATCGCACTGTTCGGCCCGGTCCTGGCGCAGAACTATGGCTTGACCGAAGCGATGATGACCTGTGCCACGCTGCAACCCCATGAGCATCTGCGCAGCCTTCCGCATGGCAGCGGGCTTCGGCACGACACCATAGGTCGGCCGTATCCGTTCGTGGAGATCGTCATCCGGCGCGCGGACGGCAGCGCCGCCGAGACCGGCGAGATCGGAGAACTGACGGTGCGCTCGCCACACGTGATGCAAGGCTACTGGCAGCGTCCCGAGGCCACTGCCGCAGTCCTGCGCGAGGGCTGGCTATGGAGCGGAGATCTTGGCCTGCGAAACGACGAGGGCTTCCTCGAGCTCAAGGGGCGGCGAAGTGACATGGTGATCTGCGGTGGCATCAACACCTATCCGAGCGAGGTCGAAGCCTGGCTGCAGCGCTATACTGAATTTCAGGAAGTTGTGGTCTTCGGCGTCGCCGACACCGCCTGGGGCGAGCGTCTGGTGGCCGCGGTCGTGCTGCACCCTGCGCAGCAGGTGGGCTTCGATCAGATAAAGGCGCGTGCCAGAACTGAGCTGGGTATCCGGTGCCCGCGGCAGTGGCTGTGTCTGCCGCAACTTCCGCGCACCGGCAACGGCAAACTTGACCGTCGCGCCTTGTGCCGCGAGGCGCTCACCGCATGACCACGCCGCCGGTGAGTGTTTACGCCTACGCGCGTACCGCGTTCGGGCGTTTCAATGGCGCGCTGTCGGGCTATGACACCGGCACGTTGGCCGCGCTGGTCATCGATGGCCTGCTCGAACGCGTGACATTGGCGCCGGCGCAGGTTGCGGCGCTGTTCATGGGTACCGGGATGCTGGGCGCCGCGCAGTTGACCGCCGCACGGCATGCCGTGTTGCGCTCCAGCCTGCCCGCGCACACGCCATCGCTGGGGCTGGATCGCGCCTA
>JBGTIC010000202.1:0-2595 GCA_041745895.1 Gammaproteobacteria bacterium | reverse complement strand
GCCACGACCATGTGGCGAGCCGCCATCGACGCCGAGCTGCGCGACGGGGACGACGCCTCCGAGGCCGCCCGCCGTTCGCAGCCCGCAAGGCCAGCGCCCGCAAACGTTGTCGTGAGCAGCAGTGCGCCGATCAATCGCTGTCTGCCTGTCATCGTGTGACTCTAGCGTGGGGCTCGCGGCTCGCCAACTCGGCGCCCAGATGAGACTATCCGTACAGGCATGCCCGCAGTGTGCCTGCCGTTCAGAGGGAATGTCGGGGGGGGTGTCATGTCGCAGGCGGCCACATCGCTGAGACAGCGGATTTCGGAAGACGAATGGGCGCTGCGGGTAAATCTCGCCGCCTGCTACCGCCTGGTGGCACTCTACGGCTGGGACGATCTCATTTTCACGCACATCTCGGCTCGGCTGCCGGGCGGCCATGATGCGTTTCTGGTCAATCCGTATGGCCATATGTTCGAGGAAATCACCGCCTCGGGGCTGGTCAAGGTCGGTCCGGACGGTCGCGTGATCGACGGGGAGGGGTGCGTCAATCCGGCGGGGTTCACCATCCACAGCGCAATCCACGCCGCGCGGCCTGACGTGGAGTGCGTCATTCACCTGCATACCTGCGCGGGTGTCGCCGTATCGGCGCAGGAGGCGGGGCTGTTGCCAATCAGCCAGTTCTCCCTGTTTCCGCTGGCCTCGCTGGGCTATCACGACTACGAGGGCGTGGCGCTCAACGACGCCGAGAAGCCGCGCCTGGTCGCAGACCTGGGCCAGCACAACGTGATGATTCTGCGCAATCACGGCACGCTCGCAGTGGGTGCTTCGATCGCAGATGCGTTTCTCGCCATCTATGTGCTGGAGCGGGCCTGCGAGACGCAAGTTGCCGCCCTGGCCGGGGGAGGCGCGCTGCGCCAGGTGCCTGAGCCGATCGTGCGTGGCATTCGCGCGCAGGCCCGGCAGGTCACCGCCGGGTTGGGCGGGAAGCTCGCCTGGCCGGCCCTGCTGCGCCGCCTCAACCGCCTCGACCCCTCATACCAGCACTGATGCTGGCCAACGCAGGCCTGTTGCTGGCACTGGCGCTGCTGATCGGCCTGGTGCTGCGCGGCACGAACGTCATCCTCGCCTCGCTCTTCGCAGCCGTTGTAGTGGCAGTCTCCAACGGACTGCCAATCACCGACAGCCTGCTGACGCACTACGCCACGGGGCCCGCCGGGGCGTTTACCTTTGCTGGCCAGTTTTTCCTGATCTTCATCGCCGGCGCGGTGTTCGGCAAGGTCATGGCCGAAGGGCGAGCAACGCACAGTATCGCAGTGCTGTTCGTCTCGCTGCTGGGCCGCGCACGGGTGCTGTGGGTGATCATGCTGGCCTGCGCGCTGTTGACCTACGGCGGCGTGGTGGTGTTCGTCGTGATCTTCACCATCTATCCCCTGGCGCTCGAACTCGTGCGCGATGCCAATCTGCCCAAGCGCCTGGTGGCGGGCGCCGCGGCCCTGGGGGCGGGCACGTTCACAATGACGGCGCTGCCGGGCACGCCATCCATCCACAATGTCATCGCTGCGCGCGGGCTGGGGACAGACCTGTTTGCTGCACCGCTGCTTGGATTGCTGGCTGCCGCGATCATGATCGTGCTTGGCATGGCTTATCTGGAACGGGAACGCCGCCGCGCCATTGCGCGGGGCGAAGGTTTCGATCCGGCACCCCACGAGCAGATCGATGCGCCTGCCGCGCAGGCCGGCGAGCTGCCGCATTGGGGCCTGGCGATCCTGCCGCTGATGGTGGTGCTTACGATCATCATCGTGCCGCGCCTGCTGACGGTGACTTTGCCGCCAGACAGTGCATCTGCGGCAGCGCGCGTCGCGGCCTTCGCTGCAAGCCAGCCGGTATTCTGGCCGAGCATGGCATTGGCGGTGGGCACGCTGCTCGCGCTGGTGGCCTTTCCGCGACTGGCCGATGGACGTCTGGCAAGCCTCGGGCGCGGCACCAATGATGCGATCCTGCCGATCATGAACACCGCAGCAATCATCGGCTTTGGCGGGGTGGTGGTGCAGACCGGCGGGTTTGCGCAGTTCAGCGCACTGGTCGTCGACAGCGCATTACCGCCGCTGCTCTCGGTCTTCCTGTCGATCAGTACCGTGGCCGCCATCACCGGCTCGGCCTCCGGCGGGCTGCAGATATTCATGGCCTCACTTGCACCAAGCTATCTGGAGATGGGCATCGCGCCCGAGGTGCTGCACCGGATCGCCACGCTGGCCTCGGGCGGGCTGGACTCGCTGCCGCACAGCGGCGCGGTGGTGGTGATGATGACGATCATGAGCCTGTCCTATCGCAAGGCCTATCGCGACATTGCGGTGGTCACGATCGTCGTGCCGGTGGTGGCAACACTTGCGGTGATCGGCGTTGCGGGCCTGACAGGCTGACCGTCACCCGGTCGCCCTGTCGCCGACCACCCGGTCAGTGATAAAGTTGCAGGTGGCGGTCCGCGCCGGTTCCCCCGCGGCGATCAGCCGTGAACCCCGCCAGGCCCGGAAGGGAGCAACGGTAGCGGTGCGATCGGGCGCCGGGGTGTAGCTGGCGTGGGCCTCCACTTGAATCTTTGAGTGTCCGTCCAGG
>JBGTIC010000201.1:0-3628 GCA_041745895.1 Gammaproteobacteria bacterium | reverse complement strand
CGTCACCTGTGGGAGGTCTTTGGCGGAAATAAAGCGGACCGAAGGGAGCCATTCCGCCAAAGACCTCCCGCAGGTGACGCCAGCCGAGGCTCAAACCGATGAGTGTCTCGGTTTACCGGGGTTAGCCTGCAGCCGGCGCAGCGGAGATAATCCCGGCATTCCGATGCCGGAGTTCCGTCTCAAATGTCCGCCTCCCAGCCAGAGCCCCGCGCTGCCGATCTGGTGTTCCGCGCCCGGGGTCTCACCAAGGTTTACCAGATGGGCGAGGTCGAGGTTCACGCGCTGCGTGGCGTCGACCTGGAGCTCGCACGCGGTGAGTTCGTCGTGCTGCTGGGTGCTTCGGGCAGCGGCAAGTCCACGCTGGTCAACATCATGGGCGGGCTGGATCGGCCCAGCGCCGGCGAGCTGTGGTACGAGGGCGAGGAACTAAGTGGTGCCAGCGAACGGGAGCTCACCGAATTTCGGCGCCGCTATGTGGGTTTCGTGTTTCAGTTCTACAACCTGATACCAAGCCTGACGGCGCGCGAGAATGTCGCCGTCGTCACCGAGATCGCCGCCGAGCCGATGCGGCCCGAGGAAGCCCTGGAGATCGTCGGCCTGGGCGGGCGCATGAATCATTTTCCCGCGCAGCTCTCGGGCGGCGAGCAGCAGCGCGTCGCCATCGCGAGGGCAATCGCCAAGCGACCGGCGGTGCTGCTGTGCGATGAGCCCACCGGTGCGCTGGACTCGAAGACAGGCGTGGTCGTGCTCCAGGCCCTGGATCGGGTCAGCCGCGAACTGGGCACGACCACGGCGGTGATCACGCACAACGCCGGCATCGCCGACATGGCTGACCGCGTGCTGATCATGACCGACGGGCGCATCAGCGATGAGCGTCGCAACGCCACCCGCAAGCCGCCCGAAGAGATCAGCTGGTAGCGCCATGAGCGTGTTGCATCGAAAGCTCGGGCGCGAGCTGCTGAACATGTCCGGCCAGGCGCTGGCGATCGGGCTGGTGCTGGCCAGCGGGGTCATGACCTATGTGCTGACCTCCACGTCGCTGGCCTCGCTGCTGACCACCCAGGCGCGCTACTACAGCGAGTATCGCTTCGCCGATCTGTTCGTGGACCTCAAGCGCGCCCCCGAGCACGTCGGCGAGCGCCTGCGCGACATCGACGGCGTGCGCAGCGTCGAGACGCGCGTGGTCGCGCTGGTGAATCTGGACATCCCCGAGTTTGCCGATCCGGTCAGTGCCCTGCTGGTGTCGCTGCCCGACGAAGGCGAGCCGGCGCTCAACCGCCTCTGGGTACGTGACGGCACGCTGCCCGAGCGCGCGGACGAGGTGCTGATCAGCGATGCCTTCGCCGATGCACAGGCACTGGGACCGGGCGATACGCTCGGTGCCGTCATCAACGGGCGCTGGCAACGCCTGAGGATCTCCGGGGTCGGTTCCTCGCCGGAGTACCTCTACCAGATCAAGCCTGGCGACCTGTTCTTCGACTTCGAACGCTTCGGCATCCTTTGGATGCGCCGCCAGCCGCTGGCCACGGCGTTCGACATGGACGGAGCGTTCAACAACGCGGTCGTCGCGCTTCGTCCCGGTGCTGATGCCCGCGACGTCATCGCGCGCATGGATGACGTGCTCGAGCGCTACGGCGGGCAGGGCGCCTATGATCGCGACGATCAGGTCTCGCACAGCTTCCTGGATACGGACCTGCAAAGCCTGGTGGTCATGAGCCGCGTGTTTCCCGCCGTGTTCTTCGGCGTCGCGGCCTTTCTGCTCAACGTCGTGATCGCGCGCATGCTCTCGGCCCAGCGCGAGCAGATCGGCATCCTGAAGGCCTTCGGCTACCGCAATGGCGAACTGGCGCTGCACTACATCCAGCTGGTGCTGGTGATCGTGGCGCTCGGCAGCCTGGTCGGCACGGCGCTGGGCGCATGGCTGGGTCGCGGCATGGCCGGTGTCTACGCCGAGTTCTATCGCTTTCCGTATCTCGAGTACAGTCTCGATGCGGGCGTTGCACTGATGGCGCTGACGATTGCCACGCTGGCCGCCCTCGCAGGGACAGGCCACGCTGTATTGCGCGCCGCACGCTTGCCGCCGGCCGAGGCCATGCGCCCGGAACCTCCGTCGCGCTTTCGCCGTTCGTGGCTTGAACGCCTTGGTCTGGGTGACTGGCTCGACCAGCCCAGCCGCATGATCCTGCGACACATCGGCCGGCATCCGCTCAAGTCCTCGATCACCGTGCTGGGCATCGCAATGTCGGTGGCGATCGTCATGCTGGCGCGTTTCCAGGTCAATGCCCTGGATGTGCTGGTCGAATCGCAGTTCGGCCTGGCGTCGCGCGAGGATCTGACGGTGACCTTCACGGAAGCGACCAGTTACCGGGCCATGTTCGCGCTGGCCGCAGAGCCCGGTGTCGGTCAGGTCGAGCCCATGCGAATGGTGCCGGCCCGGCTTCGTGCGGGGCATCGGGAGTATCGTCTGGCCATCCGCGGTCTGGTCGCCGAGCCCAACCTGCACCGGCTGCTCGATATCCATCAGCAGCCGATCGCACCGCCTGCCGAGGGTCTGCTGCTGACGACCTATCTGGCAGACCGGCTGGGTGTGATGCCCGGCGATTCACTGCAGGTGGAAATCCTCGAGGGCGACCGGCCGGTGCGGCGGCTGCCTGTGACCGGCGTGGTGCCAGAATACATCGGCATGAACGCCTACATGGAAATCACCAGTCTCAATCGGCTGATGCGCGAAGGGCACGCGATCAGTGGTGTGTACCTGAAGGTCG
The DNA here is from genome assembly GCA_041745895.1 of Gammaproteobacteria bacterium. Taxonomy (GTDB): domain Bacteria; phylum Pseudomonadota; class Gammaproteobacteria; order Steroidobacterales; family PWYM01; genus PWYM01. Next base: position 863 of record JBGTIC010000201.1, on the reverse strand, counting down.
ACGCCGATGAACGCGAGCGGCTGTTCCAGCGCATCAAGGACATGCCACGTGTGGCCGGCGTGTCGATTCAACGCGAAGCGGTACGAAGTTTCGAGGAGGACATGGCCGGTACGGTGAACATCTTCACGCTGGTGATGACACTGCTGGCGGGTGTGATTGCGGTGGGCGTGGTCTACAACAGTGCACGCATTGCCCTGGCCGAGCGTGCGCGCGAACTGGCGAGCATGCGCGTGCTGGGCTTTCGTCGCGCCGAGATCAGCTACATCCTGCTCGGTGAGCTTGCGCTGCTCACATTGCTTGCGTTGCCGCCAGGCTTTCTGATCGGCTACGGCATGACGCTCATGATCGCCAACGAACTGGGCACTGAGCTGTTTCGCATTCCAGCGGTGATCCTGCCCTCCAGCTTTGCGTTCGCAAGCTCGGTGGTGCTGGTGGCCGCCATCGGCTCGGCATTGCTGATCCGTCGCCGACTCAATCGACTCGACCTGATCGGGGTCCTGAAGACACGCGAATGAGGACAACATGAGCAGAAGCAAACTCCTGGTGCTGGGCTTCATTACGGTGGCGATCATCGCGCTGCTGGTGATCGGCTTCGCACCCCAGCCCGTGCTGGTCGACCAGGCGCAGGTAGCGCGCGGCGCCATGGAGGTGATCATCGAGGAGGAGGGTCGCACGCGGGTGCGCGATCGCTACGAAATCTCCGCACCGGTCGGCGGGTACCTGCGCCGGATCGTCATCGAACCCGGCGATCCTGTGACGGAAGGCCAGGTGCTGGCCCTGGTCGCGCCGCTGCGCCCCGAAGCGCTGGATCCGCGCCGGCGGGCGCAGGAGGGCAATCGTGTCGGGCTCGAGATGGTGCGTGA
>JBGTIC010000200.1:0-4907 GCA_041745895.1 Gammaproteobacteria bacterium | reverse complement strand
CTTTCTCATCGGCGGCCCGGATGGGCTGTCCGCTGCCTGCCGTGCGCGTGCTGCCGAGGGCTGGTCGCTGTCGCCGCTGACCTTGCCGCACGGGCTGGCTCGTGTAGTTCTCGCCGAGGCACTCTACCGTGCCTGGAGTGTGCTGCAGGGCCACCCCTACCATCGCGCCTGACCGCTAGAATGAATATCGCGCTGGCAGCTCATGCCCGCAGGAGCACGCTCATCACCATGTCCGATCCCCAGCTGATACTCGCCTCGGCTTCACCTCGCCGCCGCGAGTTGCTCGCCCTGATGGGCGTGGCCTGCACGGTGCGGCCATCCTTGCTGGATGAAGCGCCACATCAAGGTGAAACCCCCGAGGCCTATGTTGCCCGCCTGGCGGATGCCAAGGCGTGCTCGATCCCCGGTGTAGCGAACACCCAGGCGGTGCTGGCCGCCGATACCATTGTCGTATGCGACGAGGAGATACTCGGCAAACCGCGTGACCGGGACCATGCACTGGCCATGCTCAGCCGACTCTCGGGCCGCTGGCATCGTGTACTCAGCGCGGTCACCCTGCGGGCGCATGGTCGCGCCGAGCAGGCGCTGACGGACACCGCGGTGAGTTTCCGCGCACTCGAAGCCGCGGAGTGTGCCGCCTACTGGGACAGTGGCGAGCCGCAGGACAAGGCCGGTGCCTATGGTATCCAGGGACTCGGCGGCTGCTTCGTCACCGAAATCCGCGGCAGCTATTCCGGCGTTGTGGGTCTGCCGATGGCCCAGACGCTGTCCCTGCTGCGCGGGGCCGGCATCCCCTGCGGGCCGAGGCTCAGCGCGCATGAGTGAGGAGATCCTCATCAATGTGACGCCGCGTGAAGTCCGCGCGGCGCTGCTGGAGAACGGCGTGGTGCAGGAGGTGCTCGTCGAGCGGGCGACTCGGCGAGGCCTGATCAGCAATATCTACAAGGGCAAGGTGAGGCGCGTGCTGCCGGGTATGCAGGCAGCGTTCATTGAAATCGGGCTCGAGCGCACGGCGTTTCTGCACGAATCCGATATCTCCCGGGGGCCGGATGCCGAGCCGGGACAGGCATCTGCGCCTGCCCCGGGCATCCGCGACCTGCTCACCGAGGGTGGTGACATCCTGGTGCAGGTGCTGAAAGATCCGCTGGGCAGCAAGGGTGCTCGCCTGACAACCTATATCACGCTGCCGTCGCGTTATCTGGTGCTGCTGCCTCGTGGGCAGGGGGTCGGCGTATCCGCGCGCATCGAAGATGAAGATGAGAGACGGCGTCTGCGCGAGATCATGGAGGATCTCGTCGAGCCTGACGCCGCTGCCGGGTTCATCGTGCGCACGGCAGCCGAGGGCGCAACCCGGGAGGCGCTGCATGCCGACATGCGCTTCCTCGAGAAACTCTGGGAATCCATCAGGCAACGTGCGCAGCGCATCTCCGCGGGCAGTCTGGTACACGAAGATCTGCCACTGTGGCTGCGGGTGTTGCGCGATCTGCTGTCCACGGAGACCGAGCGTGTCCTCATCGACTCCGAGCAGGCCTTTGCGCGCATGCAGGAATTCGCGGCGATGTTCATCCCGCAGATGCTGCCGATGATCGAGCATTACAAGGGCAAGCGACCGATTTTCGATCTGCACAACATCGAAGACGAGATCCAGCGGGCGCTGGATCGCAAGGTGCCGCTGAAATCCGGGGGCTACCTGATGATCGATCAGACCGAAGCGATGACGACGGTCGATGTCAACACCGGTGCGTACGTGGGACATCGCAATCTGGAGGAGACCATCTTCCGGACCAACCTCGAGGCCTCCGTGGCGATCGCACGTCAGCTTCGGCTGCGCAACCTCGGCGGCATCATCATCATCGATTTCATCGACATGCTGGAAGTCGATCATCGCCAGCAGGTGATGCAAGAACTCGAGCGCGCGTTGCAGCGTGACCCGGCACGCAGCCAGATCATGGAGGTCTCCGCGCTCGGCCTGGTCGAGATGACCCGCAAGCGCACCCGCGAGAGCCTGGAACGCATGCTGTGCGAGCCGTGTCCTATCTGTGAGGGGCGAGGCTTCATCAAGACCGCTGAGACCGTCTGTTACGAAATATTCAGGGAGATCGTGCGTCAGCATCGTCAGTTCGAGTTTCAGGAGCTCATGGTGATGGCGCACCAGGACGTCGTCGAGCGCCTGCTCGACGAGGAATCGTCGAGTCTTGCCGAACTCGAGGAGTTCACTGGCAAGCCGATCCGCCTGCAGACCGACGCCATGTACAGTCAGGAGCAGTTTGACGTGGTGCTGATGTGAGGACGCTGCTGCTGCGACTGGTGCGAGGCCTGCTGGCGCTGTGCGCGAGCCTCGTCATCGCGCTGGCACTGCTCGTGGGCCTGTTCCGCTTGCTGGTGCCGCAGGTACCGGAGTATCAGCACGAACTTGAAGCCTGGGCCACCCAGGCGCTGGGCGTGCCGGTCAGTGTCGGGCGCATGGATGCGCGCCTTACCCTGGCAGGGCCCGAGCTGACCCTCTTCGATGCCACCGTCGGCGGCAGTGGCAGTGCGATGCTGCCGCTGCAGGCCCGCGAGGTCAGCGTCGTGGTGAGCGTGCGCGCGCTGATTACCGAGCGGGCCCTGATGGTGGATCGCGTGCGACTGGCCGGAGTCGAGCTCGACCTTGCCCGTGACGAGGCGGGTGAGTGGATATTTCAGGGCCAGGCGCTGACGATGGCCGAGGCGCAAACCCGCGGGGAGCTGCCTGAACTGCCTGACTTCCGCCTGGTCTTCGAAGACTCGGAGCTGCGCTACTCGCCGCACCCTGGCGCCGAAGTGCTGCGCTTCACCGACATCGATCTGCGCGTCGAACGCGATGGTGCACGCGTGACACTGGATGCGCAGCTGGGCCTCCCGTCGGCCCTGGGGGATCGACTGGCGGTGTCGGTCGAAGCGCGCCCTGGCGATGGGCGACTGGACAGAGATCGTCTTCACGACATGCCCTGGACGCTCTACGCCGAGCTTCGCAGTGGCGATGTGGCTGGTTGGGTAGCGCTGCTGCCGATGGTCGACAGCCTGCCACAGGCTGGCCGAGGCGACGTGCAGGCCTGGTTCTCACTGGCGGGCGTGCGGTTGCTCGGTGCCAGCGCAGAGGTCGAATTCGCCGACGTTCGGCTGCCGCAGGCGCACCGGCAGGGCGCGACGGATCCAGGCTACGAGCGCCTCGCCGCGCAGCTGGAATGGCAGCGGCAGACCGACGGCTGGACGGTGGCAGCGAGCAACCTGCAGGTGGTTCGCGAGGGGCATCACTGGCCATCCGGCCGCCTGCGTGCAGATGTATCCGACACGCCGGATGGTGCGCAACGGATCGAGGTGACGGCCGCCTATCTTCGTCTGGAGGATCTGCTGCCGGGTGTCGACTGGCTGGCCGAGGATGCGCGAGAGCGCGTACTGGCGATGTCGCCGCGTGGAGAAGTGACCGACCTGACGATCAGCGTGCTGCGAGATGCCGGCACCGTGCTGGAGTACGAGGCCAGTGGTCGGCTGGGCGCACTGGCCATCACGGCGGTGGAGGAATGGCCCGGCGTTGCCGGCTTGAGCGGTGGCTTTCGCGCCGACACCGCCGGCGGACGTTTCGAACTCGTCAGCGAGGCGCTTTCCTTCGAGCGCCGGCCAAGTTTTGCCCAAGCGGTGTCGCTGGGCCGGGCTCAGGGACTGCTGGTATGGCGCCGCAGTGGCGCGGCATGGCGACTCGTCGGCGATGACCTGCGCCTGGCGGGCGTTGACCTGACCGCCCGCGGCAATTTCGAAATGCTGCTCCCCGATGATGGCGGACCCCAGCTCGATCTCAGCGCCGAGATCATCCGCGCCGATCTCGGATCGGTAAGCCGGTTCCTGCCGGTCGGTCATATGCCCGTGCCGGCCGCGCGCTGGCTGCGGCGCGGCTTTCCTGCCGGTGAGCTGTTCGACGGTCGGGTTGAAATAGCAGGTCCGGTGCGCGAATTTCCGTTCGAGGCCGGCCAGGGCCGGTTTGTCGCGTCCGCACGGCTGCGCGATACCACACTGGACTACGCGGACGACTGGCCCGTCGCGACGGGAATCGAAGCGGAGGTGCGCTTCGAGGCGGCCGGCCTGAGCGGTTCGGCACAAAGTGGTGTCATCGCCGGCAGCCGCCTGCGCCAGGGGGAGGTCCGCATCGACAACCTGCGTCGGCCCACCCTGAGCGTCGATGGCGATGTCGACAGCGATGTCCAGCGCCTGCTTGCGTTTCTGCGCGATTCTCCGGCGGGGCGGCCGCTGGGTGAAGCGCTGGTCGCTACGCGTGGTGAAGGCCCGGCGCGGGTTGCGCTGGCACTGCAGCTGCCGCTCTTCGACATGCAGCGCAACCGTTGGCGCGGCACCGTAGATCTGCAGAATGTCCGTGTCGGCTACGGCGAATTCGACCACGAAGTGGCCGACCTGCGAGGACGCATCCTGCTGGACACGGGTCAGGTATCGAGCCAGGATCTCGTGGGTACCTTTCTGGATGATGTATTCACAGCCGAGCTCTCACCGGCTGATGAGGCCGGCTATCACACGCGCCTCGAGGCGCGCGGTCGCATCACCTCCGGCAACCTGACCGACCGCCTGGCTGTGCCGCGCGCAGTGCGTCTGGTGGGCGCAAGCGAATGGGCGCTGACGGGGCTCATTCCTCAGCGTCAGCAGGACGGCAGCTTGCCGCCGCTGAGCTTCACGCTCGCTTCGGCCCTGCAAGGGATGGAAATCGGGTTGCCTGCGCCCCTGGGCAAGCTTGCCGGCACCCGCATTCCCTTGCGGGCGGACATCAGTGTCGACGATGCGCGAAGCGTGCAGGTGGACGGAAGCCTGGGGGAGAAGCTGCGCTGGCGCCTGCAACTCGACGACGACGGCACGGGCGTGCGCCTGGCGCGCGGTCAGGTGCG
>JBGTIC010000199.1:0-3837 GCA_041745895.1 Gammaproteobacteria bacterium | reverse complement strand
GCTGGCAGATGGGCCGCGACCTGCACCTGGCGAGCCGGTCACGGTGCTGATCGGACCGGAGGGTGGGCTCAGCCCGGCCGAGATCACGCAGGCCCAGGCAGCCGGCTTCCAGCCGCGCCGGCTGGGACCTCGGGTGCTTCGCACGGAAACCGCGGCTGCCGTAGCACTTGCAGTGATTCAGACACACTGGGGAGACCTTGCCTGACAGGTGCCAGGCTGGTGCGCTTGGGCCACGAGACGCGGGGCATCAGGGCCCCAGTCGGGCGGTCGTCGTGACGCTCAGGATCATACGCTCCAGACACTCGAGATCCGGAATCAGCGGCAGTTCGTTGATCATGCGGATGCGGCAGATGATCGGTCCGTTCGCCGGAAACTGCTCATCGTCGGGCGTCAGTACATCGGGATTGACCCGTACCAGCTGCGGGAACCCCTGGGTGAGCACGCCGAAAAACGGCGGCTGCAACTGCCCGGCCATGGCATGGAACACAACCACGCGCGTGCGTCCCGAACTCACCGGCATCTCCTGGCCGGCCGCCGCCTCGAAGGACACGACCGGCAGCTGCCTGCCGTTCCAGTCGAGGGTGCCGACAAACCAGTCAGGGGCATCCTCGGGCACCGCAGACGGACGCGTGAAGCCGACGACCTCGGCGATGCAGGCGCGCGGCACGATCAGGCGTGACTCATGCAGGGGGATCAGCAGACTGTAGAGTTCCTCGGCTGCCGCGTTCATGACAGGTCCCGCCGTACCAGGGGTGCAATGGCGCTGAGCAGCTGGCTTTCCTGATAGGGCTTCGAGAGATAGTCGTTGACGCCGACCTCTATGGCGCGGGCACGATGCTTTTCGCTGGAGCGCGAGGTGATCATGATGATCGGCACATCAGCCACGCGCGGATCGTTGCGCACGTGGGAGGCGAACTGATAGCCGTCCATGCGCGGCATCTCGATATCCAGCAGGATGATATCCGGTCGCGCGTCCTGCAAAGCGGTGATTGCGTCCATCCCGTCCTTGGCGGTCATGACTCGCATGCCGTTGCGCTCGAGCAGGCGCTGGGTCACGCGACGAACGGTGATCGAATCATCGACGACCAGCGCCAGCAGCCGCGTGTCCGCCGGCACGGCGGTTGGCGCAGGCAGCAGCTCGTCGCGCTGCGCGCGCACCAGCGTGCCGACGTCCAGAATCACGACGATGCTGCCGTCACCCAGAATGGTGGCCCCCGACACGCCCGGAATCCCGGTGATCTGCGGGCCGATTGTCTTGACGACGATTTCCCGACTGCCCATCAGCTCATCGGTAATCAGCGCCGTGGAATGCTCGGCCGCGCGCACCAGAATCACCGGTACGGCGGTGTCGTCTTCGGGCAAGCGTGAAGGACTGCCGCCTACGAACAGTCCGAGGTGCTGCAGACGGAAGCTGTGACCCGCGTACTCGAAGCGCGGATCATCGTCGGTGAGCCGCTCGAGCAGCTCATCGCGCGAGATCCGGGCAATGCCCTCGACGGTTGGCAGCGGCAGCGCGAAGGTCTCCTCCCCCACCTTGACGATCAGCGCCTGGGTGATCGCCAGCGTATAGGGCAGGCGCACGATGAAGCGGGTGCCCTGACCGCGTTTGGACTCGATGCGCAGGCTGCCACCGAGTTTCTGCACCTGCGAGGCGACGACATCCATGCCCACGCCGCGGCCGGCCGACTGTGTCAGTTGCGATGCGGTGGAGAACCCCGGCCGCAGGATCATCTCCTTGGCAGCCTCGTCGCTGAGACGCTCGCCAGGCTTGAGCAGGCCCTGCTCCATCGCCTTGGCGCGAATCGCCTGGGTGTTGATACCGCCCCCGTCGTCGGCGACATCGATGACCACCTCGGAGCCGTCGCGCCGCATGTGCACGCTGATCTCGCCGGTCTCCGGCTTGTGGGCAGCGTGGCGCTGGGCGGGTGACTCGATGCCATGGATGACGGCGTTGCGCAGCAGGTGCTCCAGGGGCGGCAGCATGTGCTCGAGCACCTGCCGGTCGAGCTCGCCGGTCGCACCCTTGACCACCAGCTCGGCGCGCTTGCCCGTCTCGCCGGCGGTCTGGCGCACCAGCCTCGCAAGGCGTGTGACATGGCGCTGGAAGGGCACCATGCGTGTGCGCATCAGGCTGTCCTGCAGCTGCAGTGTCACCCGCCCCTGCTGCACCAGCAGGGTATCGGCATCGGTGGACAGCGTGCGCAGCAGATCGTTGATGCTGGAAACGTCGCTCACCGATTCGGCCAACGCGCGGGAGAGCTGCTGCAGCGTCGAATAGCGGTCGAGCTCGAGCGGATCGAACTCATCACTGCCCGCCGAGTCTTCGTGGTGACGGTGCAGTATCTGGCGCTCGGTCTCCGCCTCGAGCGCGCGCAACTGCTCACGCATGCGCGTCGCGGTCTGGGACAACTCACCGAGGTGGAACTCGATGGAACCGACCTGCCGGTTCAGGCGTGAATGGAAGATGCTGATCTCGCCGGCGGAGTTGAGCATGTCATCGAGCAGCTCGGCGTCGATGCGCGCAAACTCCTGCCGCTCGGCCACCTGTGATCGCGACCGTGGGGCACCCGGCTGCACGCCTGCGCTCTGATGCAGCTGCGCGGCGATTTCCAGCTCCGGCACATCCTCGGCATCGCCCGCCGGTGCCTCGTCGAGGAGCGTGAGGTCATCGACGGGATGCTGCAGTGCCTCCGCGGGCGAGGCCTCGGCCTGTTCGGCTTCGGGCAGCCAGTCTTCGGCGTCACGGTCCTGCGGGGCGCCCATCGCGGCGTCCGGCGATTCGATGAACAAGTCTTGGGGTGGAAGCGCCTCCGGCGCGACGGCTTCGTCGACCGACGCGTCCGCCGCCGCCTCATCCGGGACTTTCGCTGTCACCGGGGCATCGATCTCGTCAAGCAGCGCTGTCAGGCCCGTGATCGAGTCTGCGATCTCCTCGTCGCGAGGCCGCCCCGTCGCAGGCGTCTCATCTGGCCTAGGCGCCTCCGGTATCTCGGCGTCCCGTTCGTCGGTGCCCTCATCGACCGCCTCATCGACCGCCTCATCGGCCGCCTCATCGACCGAGGCATCCAGCAACAGCGGCAAGGTCTGGTCGTCCGCAGCCTGCGTGATGTCCGGCGTCGCCTCGTCTGTGCCGATCGCCTGTCCCGCAGACGCAGCCGCAAGGGCTCCGAGGAGCTCGTGATCGGCGCTGAGCTGGTGACCGGCATCGAGGCTGTCGCGCATTGAGTGCAGGGCATCGACGCTGCGCTGGAGCAGTTGCGGCAGGCCCGGGTCGGATACGATGCGCCCTGCCGCCAGGCCTTCGAGCAGACTCTCCATCTCGTGGGCGAGATCCCCCATCGAGGTCAGGCCGGCCATACGTGCGCCACCCTTCAGGGTATGCAGCAGCCGCTGCAGTTCGACCACGTCGGCCCCGTGACTCGGCGACCAGCGCGCGAGCAGATCATCAGCCTGCTCGAGAATCTCGCTGGCCTCCTCGCTGAAAATGGCGGCAAGTTCGGGATCGAAATCCTCAGGTGCTGCCGACGACACGGCAGTCTCCCCGGGAGGTTCGACTGCGGCGTCGGGCACCTCTGGCGCCGGCTGGCTGATGGTCTCCCATTGTCCTGAGTCGCTGCCCGGCACGTCGCTGACCACGGCCTCGAGCTCTGCGTGGGGCTGTGCAAACGCGGCCAGCAATGCCTGCTCATCGACTTCGAACGCCCGCTCTTCAGCAAGCGCCGTCATCATGCGCTCGATCTCGCCGCATCCTTTTGCCAGCGCAGCACGACCGGTCGGCGTGACGGCTGCGCCCGCGGACATCAGCGCGCGAACATACTGCTCCATCGGCGCGGCGAG
>JBGTIC010000198.1:0-5368 GCA_041745895.1 Gammaproteobacteria bacterium | reverse complement strand
GGCGCAGGACGGGCTGGCGCGCGCGCAGCAGCTGGGTGAGGTGGTGGCTCTGATGACCGACGGCCAACGTGCTCTGGATCAGGGTGCGTTTGCCGCCGCGCGCAGCGCATTTGCGGCAGCCCTGGATCTGGATGCGCAGTGGCAGCCTGCTCGCGAGGCTCTTGCTCGCATCGAGCGCCAGCAGGCTGAGCAGGCGTTTTCAGCGGTGCTCTCGCGCGGCTATGGCGCACTGGCTGAGGAACGGTTCCGCGATGCCATTGCCGCTTTCGAGGAGGCGCTGGCTCGTCGTCCGGACGCCGCCGATGCGCGCGATGGCCTGGCACAGGCGGTGCAGGGGCAGCGACTGCAGCAGATTCGGCTCGCGCAGGTGCGTGCCATCGCCTTCGAACGACAGGAGCGCTGGGAGGAGGCGCTTGCGCAGTACCTTGTCGCGCTGGACATAGACGAAACCCTGGGATTCGCGCGTGACGGTCGCACGCGCGCTCAGGCGCGGGCGTCGCTCGATGCCAAACTCGAGGCATTGCTGGCTACGCCTGGGCGACTGTTCGACGATCGTGTGCTTGCCGAAGCCCAGGGGCTGGCGTCCGAGGCGCGCGAGACTTTCGCCGCGGAAGGTGGTCAGAAACTTCAGGGGCAGGTCGAGCAGCTGGAGACGATGCTCACGCTGGCGACACAGCCGATCGACGTTGAGCTGCGTTCCGATGGATTGACCGAGGTACGCGTATTCCGGATTGGCGAGATCGGCCGTTTCGAGCGCACGGCGTTGCAATTGCGGCCCGGCGACTACACGATCATCGGCAGCCGGGATGGCTATCGGGATGTGCGTGCGACGCTGTCACTGCGCCCGGGGCGCACCCCTGAGCCAGTCACGATCATCTGTACCGATAGGATCTGATCGAAACGCGCTCGCCTGCCAGGACGGCGGCAAGGAATATGCACGTGGACTCTGCACGCGACTGGATATTGAGCCTCGACGATGGTGGTCATCTGCAGCAGGTGACCGCCGATGAACTGCCGCTGTCGCTCGGCGGTGGCAGCGACGATGAGCTGCGCCTGGGCGGCTGGTCACCCGGCGTGGTTCAGGTCGGGCTCCTCGAGGGCCGCTTTTTCATGTCACCCACCCAGAAGGGTGCATTGAGGTGTAACGGTGAACCACTGCGCGACACGCGCTGGCTCAGCGACGGCGACATCATCACCGGCGGCGATCGGGCGCTGAGTTGCAGGCTCGAAGACGGCCGCCTGCTGTTGCGCAGCAGTGGTACTGGGAGTGCCGGAGATACTGTGCCTCCCGATCTCGACGCGCTGGCCGCACAGGCCGGTCAGATCGAACCTGCGACGCTGTCCGCACCGCGCGCCGAGACCATTGCGGCGCTGGAGTATCGCAGCCGCCGGCCGCAGGCGGCGCCGGCTCGTCGGCGTCCGAGCGCGCTGGCCATTGCGATCTGGAGCGGAATGTCGGTGCTGCTGATTTTGGCGTGGTTTGCATTCACGGCCAAGTCGGTGCGCGTGCTGATCGAGCCCGAGGCCCAGCAGGTCGGACTTCCCGGCACCGTGTTCAAGTTCCGCATCGGCGAGCGCTGGTTGCTGCGCAGTGGAGAGCACGTGGTGATCGCGCAGCTGGAGGGTTACCAGCGCCTCGAGGAAGCCATAGAGGTCGGTGCGGCCCCGGATCAGCAGATGCGCTTGCGCATGGAACGCCTGCCCGGCCGCATCACGATCGCCACCGCGCCGCAGGTTGAAGGCCAGGTGTTCATCGACGATGCGCCCGTCGGATCGCTGCCTTTCGTTGACCAGCCGGTGGCGCATGGCGCGCGTCGGTTTCGCATCGAGGCACCGCGGTTTCTGCCGGCCGCGGCGGAGCTTGACGTGGAGGGCGCGGACATCGCGCAGACGCTGTCCGTCGAGCTGGTGCCGAACTGGGCGCCAGTGACGATTGCCAGTCGCCCGGCGGGCGCGAGCATCAGTGTCGACTCGCAAGCCCTTGGCCAGACACCGGCCACGCTCGAGATCGAGGCCGGTCAACGGCGCATCGAGTTGACACGTCCCGGCTACAGCGCATGGAGCGACACGCTTCGCGTCAACCCCGGCGAGGCGCTGGTGCTCGATGAGATCGTTCTGCGCGAAGCCGACGGACGGGTGCAGCTGGTCAGCAGTCCGGCAGGTGCGCGTGTGACGGTGAATGGTCAGTACCGCGGGCAGGCTCCCCTGACCGTGACCTTGCCCCCCGGACGCGAACACGAGGTGGTGGTGGCGCTGGCGGGTTACCAAAGCCAGCGGCGCCGTCTGTCCGTGGACGCCGACAGCGGACGCCGCGTCGAAGTGACACTCGAAGCGGTGTTCGGAGAAGTGCGTCTGGACGTGCTGCCGGCCGATGCCCAGGTGCGGGTCGGCGAGCGTTCGCTGGGCACCGATCGCGTGTTGACGCTGCAGGCCGTGCCACAGACCCTGGTCATCAGCAGGCAGGGTTATGCGAGCCAGCGTATCGATGTGACACCCCGACCCGGCTTTACCCAGGAACTCGAGGTTCGTCTGCTCACCGAGGCGCAGGCCAGAGAGGCGGCGATTGCGCGCAGCGTGACGACCTCGCTTGGCGATGAGCTGCGGCTGCTCGAGCCCGGCGCCTACACCATGGGTAGCCCGCGCGCTGAGCAGGGTCGTCGCAGCAACGAGGTGCAACGACCCGTCGAGCTCACACGGCGTTTCTACCTCGGCGTGCGCGAGGTGAGTAATGCTCAGTTCCGAAGCTTTCGCGACAGTCATGATTCCGGACGTTTCGCCGGAGAGTCGCTCAATGAGGACAATCAGCCCGTCGTCAACGTCAGCTGGAACGATGCGGTGGAGTTCCTCAACTGGCTGAGCGCGCGGGATGGGCTGGTGCCTGCGTATGAGCGAAGCGGCAACACCTGGGTGCTCAGTCAGCCGGTAGGGACCGGCTATCGTCTGCCCACTGAAGCCGAATGGGAATGGGCTGCACGTCACCTTGGTCGCGAGGCGCCGGCGCGCTTTGCCTGGGGTAACGAGCTGCCGCCGCCCGATCGTTCCGGCAATCTCGGCGATGTGTCGGCCGCGCGGCTGCTGCCCAATACGCTTGTCACCTACAATGACGGGTTCCCGGTGAGTGCGCCGGCAGGCAGCTTCGAAACCAATCCGGCAGGCATCCACGATCTGGGCAGCAATGCGGCCGAGTGGGTGAACGACTATTACTCAATTCTGCCAGCCACCGACGCCGGCGAGCGGGTCAGCGATCCACTGGGCCCGGAGAGCGGACGCTTCAGGGTCGTGCGTGGTGCGAGCTGGAAGCACGCCAGCATTACGGAACTGCGCCTGACCTACAGGGACTATAGTGACAGGGCTCGGGAAGATGTGGGCTTCAGAATCGCGAGGTATCTGGAATGAAGCGAACGACGACGCTGATCGCACTGCTGCTGGCCGTTGTGTGGTCGCCGATGTTTTTGCCAGCCCAGGAGGCTGACGAGCCCAACGAGGATGCGGTGAGCGAAGAGGCCGTAACGGAGTCGCTTGAAGAGGCTGTCGAGGCGGCAGAGTCTGCACAGGAGGCACCGCGAGCCGCCAGCCCCGGCGACGGGTTCACGCCCACCGAGCAGCTGCGCTACGACCAGGAAGTCGATTTTCCGGTAGACATCTAGCCCCGGTTCACTGGCCAGAGAGGACATTCATGAAGCGCAGATTCCCCGTCGAATTCGTCTACCAGCTTTTCGCGCTGATCCTCGTGATCATCATTGTCCATGCCATCTATGTGACATCGATCCGTCCGACGGCCTTCGAGGTGCTCGAAGCCCAGGAAGTCAGGATGGCGCAGGATCCCTACTATATTCCCGAGCGCTCGCTGTTCGTGCTGATTCGCGACTTCGAGCAGGAGGCCTGCTTCATATTGATGCTCTGGGCGTTCGCCATCATGGGATACAAGGCGGTGAGCACCCTGCGCGAACGCGCCCTGCTCGAGCGCGATCTCATCAATGTTCCCGAGGGACTTCGCATCCTGCCCGAAGATACCCGTGAATACGCCCGAAATCTGCAGGCATTGCCGGAGCGCCAGCGAACCCTGCTGCTGCCACGGGTGTTGCTCGCCGCGCTCGAACGCTTCGGGTCCTCGCGAAACGTCCAGGATGTGGCCTCGGCAGCACGCGATGCCTGTGAGTCGGAGGCTGACCGCCTCGAATCCGAACTCTCGATGATCCGCTACATTGCGTGGGCCATTCCATCCATCGGGTTCATCGGCACCGTTCGCGGCATCGGCGAAGCGCTTGCGCAGGCACATCTGGCGGTCGAAGGTGACATCAGTGGTGTCACGCAGAGCCTGGGCGTTGCATTCAACTCGACCTTCATCGCATTGCTCATCAGTATCGTCGTGATGTTCCTCGTCCACCAGCTCCAGTTGCTGCAGGAACGACTGGTGTTCGAATCCCAGACCTACGTGGATCACAACCTGATCCGCCATATGAAGGCCAACTGACGGAGCCGCCGGATCATGCCTGCGCTGGCGCTTGAAATCGCAGCCGATGGTGTGACCGTTCTTCGCGAGCGGGGTGAGCCCGTGAGTACACCTGCCTTCGCGCTGCTCGAAGGCCACGAGATCACGACCGGCGAATCGGCCCGGCGGCTGTTTCGTATCCGGCCGCGCCAGGTGCATACGCGCTTCTGGGATCTGCTGGGCGAGGAGGAGATTCCCGGCACGGGTGTCGTGCAGGCCGAGCTTGCTCACGCGCAGCTCGAGACCTTATGGGCGCCCTTCCGGCAGGACGTCGATGCGGTCTACCTCGTCGCCCCGGACAGTTACGGCCGTGAGCAGCTGGGTCTGCTGCTGGGGCTGGCCGAAGAATGCGAGCTGCCTGTGCAGGGCATGGCCCCGGCATCCGTGGCGGCCAGCACGCGCATGGCCCCTGAGCGCCAGTTGATTCACCTGGACGCAGGGCTGTCAAGCTTTACTGCCAGCGTCATCGACCAGGGCAAGCAGCTGCGTCGTGGCCGGCAGGTCCGGCTTCCGTCTGTGGGACTGGATACGCTGCGCGACGCATGGATCCGCATGATCGGTCAGAGCTTCGTTGAGGCGACGCGCTTTGATCCGTTTCACGATGCCACCAGTGAGCAGGCGCTGTTCGAGCAGTTGCCGGGATGGCTGGCGAGCATCGACGACGAGCCGGCCACCTTGGCGCTCGACTACCAGGGACAGCAGTTCCAGACGCGCGTGCAGCCCTACGAGTTGATCGCTGCGGTTGAAGCACCCTACCGCGTGCTGCAGCAGCTCGTCGCCAGCCTGCGCGAGCCCGGGCAGGCGCTTGTCGTCCAACTCAGCGAGCGTCTTGCGCATCTGCCCGGGCTGGCGGCTGCGCTCGGGCGGCTGGGTGAT
>JBGTIC010000197.1:0-2388 GCA_041745895.1 Gammaproteobacteria bacterium | reverse complement strand
CCTGGGCGACGCGGCGGGTGGACTGGCACTATGGGAGGCGGCGTCGAACCCTGATCGAGCGGCGCTGCTCGCGCGCTATCTGCAGCCGACGCCGCGAGTGGCGCTTGGCATGGCCGCCCTTGGCGTGGCCTCGGCGGCGATCGATATTTCCGACGGCCTGCTCGATGACCTCGGTCATCTGTGCCAGGCCAGTGGTTGCGGGGCAGACGTACAATCCGCCGCAGTACCGCTGTCGCCGGCATTGCTTGCGTGCTTCGGGCGGGCGCGCGCGACAGAAATGGCACTGCGTGGCAGCGATGACTATGAGCTGCTGCTGGCCTGCCCCGCCGAATCGCTCTCCGAGCTCCAGCGAGCGGCGACCGGGCTTGGGTGTCCGCTGAGCGTGATCGGGCGGCTCGAGGCCACACCCGGCCTACGCCTGGATGGTCAGCCACTGGCCGAGACGGACTCCGACGGCTTCCGTCACTTCCGATGAGCGCGACCCCATGAGCCGCAGCCATCCAGTGAGCTTCAGTGAGTTCGCCCGTACGCCGGTGCACTGGTTTGCGCTGGGGTTCGGTGCGGGCCTGGCACCCCGCGCGCCCGGGACCTTCGGCACGCTCGTGGGCTTGCCCGTACACCTGCTGTTGCTGCTGCTGCCCTGGGAGGCGCATGGCGTGCTGCTGCTGCTCGCCTGCGTGGCCGGCGTCTGGATTTGTGGCGAGAGTGCGCGAAAGCTCGGCGTGCACGATCATTCAGCCATCGTCTGGGACGAGATTGCCGCGTTCGCGCTGCTGCTGTGGGCGCTCCCGGTGCAATCCCCTGCCTGGTGGCTGGCCGCCTTCCTGCTGTTTCGCCTGTTCGATATCTGGAAGCCCTGGCCGATACGCGATCTGGATCACAGACTCCAGGGCGGTATGGGCATTATGCTCGATGACATCGCAGCGGCGCTGTTTGCATGGGTACTGCTGCTGGCCTCGACACTCTTCCTGAGCTAAACCGGCGGGTACATGGCGCAATCGACCCTCGCGAATGCGGTCTCCGCGGACGTTCCGGACAAGATCGGCAAGTACGTCATCATCAACGAGGTCGGCCAGGGCAGTACCGGCCGTGTGTTCCTCTCGCACGATCCCTACTACGGCCGAGACGTCGCCATCAAGCTCTACCACGTCGAGAACGAACTCGATGAGACGCGCGCGCGCATCGCACGCAAGATGTTCTTCAACGAAGCCCACATGGTGGGCAAGTTGCAGCACCCGAACATTCTGCCGATCTTCGATGCCGGCGAAGAGCATGGCCAGTACTACATCGTCACCGAGCACATTCACGGCGCACGGACGCTTTCGGCCTATTGCCGGCCCGACAATCTGCTGCCGGTGGACGATGTCATCGAAATCGTTTTCAAGTGCGCGCGGGCGCTGAACTATGCGCACTCGCGCGGTGTCATCCATCGCGACATCAAGCCCAGCAACATCATGCTTACGCTGGACAACGACGTGCGCATCATCGATTTCGGCATCGCACTGGTCAAGGATTCGGACATCTCGCGTATCGAGGGTATCGCAGGCTCGCCAAGCTACATGTCCCCCGAACAGGTCCAGTCCGAAGAGCTCACTGAGCGCTCGGATCTCTATTCGCTGGGGGCCGTGGCCTATGAGCTTTTGACCGGCTACCGGCCGTTTCGCGGCAACAATCTCTCCAAGCTGCTGCACCAGATCGTCTACGCCTCACCTCCGCCGATTCACACGCTGCGCAAGGATGTCGCTGAGGATCTCGAGGCCGTGGTCATGGTGGCGCTGCAGAAAAATCCTGCCAAGCGCCACGCCAGTGGCATGGAGTTCGCCGCTGCGCTGACGAGGGTTTTTCAGCAGCTGCGCCGCCGCAGTGATCGGATCGACCGGCAGGAGCAATTCGACCTGATGCGTCGGCTGAAGTTTTTCCACGATTTCTCGCACGAGGAAATCTGGGAGGTGCTGCGCGCCAGCGCCTGGCAGAGTTATCAGCCTGGCGAGGAGATCGTTCGGGAAGGCGAGATGGATGAGCGCTTCTACATGATCGTCTCGGGCACAGTCAGCGTGATGACCGGCGGACGCGAGGTCGGTCAGCTTTCAAGTGGCGACTGCTTCGGCGAATCGAGCTATGTGCGCGGCGCACGGCGCAGTGCCAGCATCCGCGCTGGCGCAGAGCCGGTGACGTTGATCCGTGTCAGCGCGACCATGCTCGAGCAGGCCTCGTCGGCCTGTCAGCTGAGATTCAACAAGGTTTTCCTGCGGGCACTGATCGAGCGTCTGCAGTCGGTCGGCAAGTCGACCTGATTCACTTACTTAAGCTCGGCTGGCGTCGCCTGCGGGAGGTCTTTGGCGGAATGGCTCCCTTCGGTCCGCTTTATTTCCACCAAAGACCTCCCGC
>JBGTIC010000196.1:0-7542 GCA_041745895.1 Gammaproteobacteria bacterium | reverse complement strand
CGCCGGGCGGCGAGGAAGCCGATGCGCAGGCGCCGGGCGAGGGCACGTGAACTTCGCCGCGCCGGGAGTTCCGATTGGCTGAGCAGGTCCATTCCAAGGTACGTGCCATCCTGGTCAACGTGGGTATCGGCCACGCCGTGTGCGCCGACGAGCTGGTCGAGTTCGAGGCGCTGGCACGCTCTGCCGGCGTCAGCCCCGTGTGCAGTATCGACGCGCGGCGGCATCGGCCCGACCGGCGGCTGTTCGTCGGCAGCGGCAAGGCCGAGGAAATCGCGGCCGCTGTGGCGCAGCACGAGGCGGATCTCGTGCTCGTGGACCGGCCGCTTTCGGCCAGCCAGGAACGTAATCTGGAACGTGTGGTGTGCACTCAGGTGCTGGATCGCAACGGCCTGATCCTCGATATCTTCGCGCAGCGGGCGCGCTCCTTCGAGGGCAAACTGCAGGTCGAACTGGCGCAGCTTGAGCGCCTGTCCACGCGACTGGTGCGCGGCTGGACTCACCTGGAGCGCCAGAAAGGCGGTATCGGCCTGCGGGGCCCTGGCGAAACCCAGCTGGAGACCGACCGTCGACTGATCGGCGATCGAATCCGCCAGCTCAAGCGCCGCCTGGAGCGCGTGGACCGCCAGCGTGTGCAGAGCCGGCGCCTTCGCAAGCGCTCAGCGGTGCCTACCGTGTCGCTGGTCGGGTATACCAATGCCGGCAAGTCCACATTGTTCAACCGACTGACCGGCGCGGGCGCCTATGCCGCCGATCAGCTGTTTGCCACACTCGATCCCACCGTGCGGCGCCTGGAACTTGCCCCGCACCGGCAGGCGGTGCTGGCCGACACCGTGGGCTTTGTGCAGGATCTGCCGCACGAGCTCGTGGCCGCCTTCCGCTCCACCTTGCTGGAGACGCGTGAAGCCGACCTGCTGGTCCATGTGATCGATGCGTCGGACCCGCATCGCGCCGAGCGCATTCGTCAGGTCGAGGAGGTCCTCATGGCGGTGGGTGCCGATGAGTTCCCGATGCTACAGGTGTTCAACAAGATTGATATACTGGGCGAGTCCCCAAGACTTGAATGTGCTGCCGACGGTCACGCCGCGCGCGTCTGGCTGTCTGCGGCTACTGGCGCGGGGCTGGCTGAGTTCCTGACTGCGGTACGCCGTGAACTCGATGGTGATATGGTGGCCGGAACCCTGCGGCTGGCGTCCAGCCAGGGGCGGATCCGTTCGCGGCTGTTCGAGATCGATGCAGTGCGCCAGGAGCGGCTCACCGATGAAGGTGGATGGCTGCTGGATGTCGAGCTGTCCGACAGCCGGTTCCGCCAGTTGTGCCGGCACGAAGGCATGTCGCCGGAACTGCTCGAGGGCCGATAGACCGCCTTCACATGACGTCGCACGGCCGTCACCGGCCCGCGGCACAATTTTTTTGCAGGATAATCTGGGAATTCGAACACATGGCCTGGAACGAATCTGGTGGCAACAACAAGAACCCCTGGAATTCCGGAGGTGGCGACAAAGGGCCGCCGGATCTGGATCAGGTGGTTCGGGATATTCAGCGCCGCCTCTCCGGTGTGTTCGGCAAGCGCGGTGGCGGCGGTGAAGGCGGCGGCCGCGGCGCGCTTTCCTCAGGCGGCGGTATCGGCCCTGGCCTGATCGTGGCGGCAGCCGCGGTGGTATGGCTGCTGACCGGCTTCTACAAGGTCGATGATTCGGAGCGCGGCGTGGTCATGACCTTCGGTCAGTACCGCACGACTACATTGCCCGGTCTGCACTGGCGTATTCCCTGGCCGGTGCAGACGGTCGAGAAGGTCAATGTCAGTCAGGTCGACCGCTTCCCGTTGCAGATGCGCATGCTCACGCGTGATGAAACCCTGGTGCAGGTGGATCTCGCGGTGCAGTACCGGCGCACTGACCCGGTGGCGTTTCTGTTCAACGTGCGAAGCCCGGAGGAAACCCTCGCGGATGTGACCGAGAGCGCAATTCGTGAAGTCGTGGGCAAGAATGACCTGGACTTCATTCTTACCGAGGGCCGCGCCGACATCGCACAGCGCACCCAGCAGGTGATCCAGTCCACCCTGAATGCCTATGCCACCGGCATCGAGGTCACGCAGGTCAATCTGCAGGAAGCCAATTTCCCGGCGCAGGTGCAGGCTGCGGTGCAGGACGCGATCAAGGCGCGCGAGGACTTCGAGCGTCTCCAGCTCGAGGCCCAGTCCTATGCCAACGACATCGTGCCACGTGCGCGCGGCCAGGCCGCCCAGCAACTTGAAGCCGCCCAGGGCTATCGCGATCGCGTGATTGCCGAGGCCGACGGTGAGGCTGACCGCTTCGTTAAACTGCTCGACGCCTACGAGCAGGCACCCGATGTCACCCGTCAACGTCTCTACATCGAGACGATGGAGTATGTGCTCGGTCGCGCCTCCAAGGTCATCATCGATGCGCAGGGCAGCGGCAACCTTCTGTACCTGCCGATGGACAAGCTGCTGGAACGCCGTGGCGCTGGCCTCGACTCAGGCCGCGAACCACAAAGTTCCTTACGGCCGACACAGTTGCCTGATGTCAGTTCCGATACACGCGATGATCGTCGCGCTCGCGTGACGCGCTGATAGCGCCTGGGAGACTTCTTCATGGGTAAGTTCAATCTTCTGCTCGCGCTGCTGATCGTTGTGGCCATTGGCGTGAGCATGTCGGTATTCACCGTCAACGAGCGCGAACACGCGCTGAAATTCCGCTTCGGCGAGATCATCCGCGACCAGTACGATCCGGGTCTGCATTTCAAGGTCCCGGTGGTCAACAACATTGTCAAGCTGTCCAACCAGGTGTTGACACGGTACAACCCGCCCGAGGAATTCCTGACGGCAGAGTTGAAAAACCTGCGCGTGGATTTCTTCATCAAGTGGCGCATCATCCAGCCCGGCGAGTTTTACCGCTCGACGCGCGGCGATGAACGCGTCGCGGCGATGCGGCTGGTGGAAATTGTCAAGGACGGCCTGCGCGGGGAGTTTGCGCGGCGCACGGTTCAGGAAGTGGTGTCGCTGGAACGTGCAGAGATGATGGATGCGATGCTGGCGCGTGCCACACAGGCCGCCGGAACCCTGGGTATCGAGATCATCGATATTCGCGTCAAGCGCATCGATCTGCCTGACGAGGTCAGCGATTCGGTGTTCAACCGCATGCGCCAGGAGCGCGCGCGTGTGGCCGCCGACTGGCGTGCCCGGGGTGTCGAGCGCTCCGACCAGATCCGCGCCGATGCCGATCGCCAGCAGGTCGTGATCCGCGCCGAGGCGCGCCGCGATGCCGATCGCATCCGCGGCGACGGTGATGCGCGCGCCACCGAGATCTATGCGGCAGCCTATACCCGCAACCCGGAGTTCTATGCGTTCTTCCGCAGCATGGAGGCCTATCGTGCGTCCATCGGTGGGGATGGCGACATTCTGGTGCTGGAGCCGGACAGCGACTTCTTCCGCTACATGCCGAAGTTGAATCCGTGATGACCCGGCGGGAAGCGGTCAGCTTCCCGCCGCTCCTCTAAAGGCCTGTCGCATGCTCTGGTCTGACCTGCTCGCAGCGCTCGCGCTGTACCTCGTGCTTGAAGGCCTGCTACCCTTCGCCAGCCCGCAGCGCTGGCGACGCAGCCTGCTGCTGCTCGGTCAGCTCGGCGACCGCGAGCTGCGTATCGGCGGTCTGGTGATCATGATGGCTGGCCTGTTGTTGCTTTATCTGGTGCGTGCCTGAACCGCGCGACAGCGGTGCATGTGCTCTGCGGCTTTTCCTTGGGTTGAGCGGACTCTCTATCAATGGCAGGCAAGAACGTTGTCGTGATCGGCACCCAGTGGGGTGATGAGGGCAAAGGCAAGATCGTCGATCTGCTGACCGACCGGGCGGCGGCGGTGGTGCGATTCCAGGGTGGCCACAACGCCGGCCATACGCTGGTCATCGACGGTGAGAAGACCGTCCTGCATCTGATTCCTTCCGGCATTCTGCGCGACGGTGTGGCCTGCCTGATCGGCAACGGTGTGGTGGTATCGTTGCCGGCGCTGATGCAGGAAATGGACGGTCTGCTTGCGCGCGGTGTGCCGGTGGCCGAGCGGCTGCGCATCAGCCCGGCCTGCCCGCTGATTCTGCCCTCGCACGTGGCGCTGGACCATGCGCGCGAACGTGCACGGGGTGCGGCTGCGATTGGCACGACCGGGCGGGGCATCGGACCTGCTTACGAGGACAAGGTCTCGAGACGTGCGCTGCGTATCTCCGATCTGTTCCAGCGCGAATTGCTGGCTGCCCGCCTTGGCGAGGTGCTGGATCTGCACAACTTCCTGCTGCGCCGCTACTACAACACCGAGGCGATCGACTTCCAGCGCTGTCTGGATGAATTGATGAGCTTTGCCGCGCGTGTGCAGCCGATGGTGGCCGATGTCACGGCCGTGCTGGCCCGGCACCATGAGCAGGGCAGCAATGTATTGTATGAAGGTGCCCAGGGCGCGCTGCTGGACATCGATCTTGGCACCTACCCCTACGTGACATCCTCGAATACCACGGCGGGAGGTGCTGCCACCGGCACGGGGATCGGTCCGCGCTACCTGCATTACGTGCTGGGTATCGTGAAGGCCTACACCACACGTGTGGGCGCTGGCCCCTTTCCCACTGAGCTGTTCGACGAGATGGGCGAACACCTGGCGCGCGTGGGTGCCGAGTTCGGATCCACGACCGGTCGGCCGCGGCGCTGTGGCTGGTTCGATGCAGTGGCGCTGCGCCGTTCGGTTCTCAACAACAGCGTGTCCGGATTGTGCGTAACCAAACTCGATGTGCTGGACGGCCTGGAGGTCATTCGCATGTGCGTGGGCTACCGGATCAACGATCGCGTCGTCGATACACCGCCGATGATGGTCGATGAGTTTGCCGTGGTCGAGCCGGTCTACGAGAATGTGCCCGGCTGGCAGCAAAGCACCGTGGGTATTACGAAATTCGACGACTTGCCTGAAGCCGCGCGCAGCTATCTGCGACGCATCGAGGAGGTGGTAGGCGTGCCGGTGGATCTGATCTCCACAGGCCCTGCCCGCGACCAGAATATCGTGATCCGCAATCCCTTCGACGCCTGAGCAGGCAGGCGGATCGGGAAAGTGAGGGCACAGGATGTGTTAAATTCGACAAGTGGTGCCGAGGAGAGGACTTGAACCTCCACGGGGTTTCCCCCACTGGCACCTGAAGCCAGCGCGTCTACCAATTCCGCCACCTCGGCTCTGATGAGGCTTTTGCGCCTGCATCAGGAAGACGCGCAATTTATACACTGGTCCCATGCTTGTCAATTTGGCGGGACCCAACGCGCCGGGAGGCGTCTTTTGAGCAGAAGAAAAAGAACCAGCCGCAGTGCTCGCCAGGCGAGTGGCGGCAAATCCGGCGCGGCACGCGAGGCGATACTTAAGGCCCTGGAACGCGAGGGGGCACCGGCGCAGTTGCCCCGCCTGAAGGCCCTGCTGGCACTCGACGAGCAGCCTGCGGCGCAGGAGCGTCTGGAAAAAGATCTCGCCGAGCTGATCCGCGACGGACAGATCATCCGCAATCGTCGCGACGAATATCTGCTGGTCAGCAAGGCCGATCTGGTGCCCGGACGGGTGCAGGGGCATCGCGACGGCTTCGGCTTTCTGATTCCCGATCACGGCGAGCAGGATATCTTCCTGCCGGCACGCCAGATGCGCCGTGTCTTCGATGGCGACAGGGTGGCCGTGCAGACCCGCGGGCAGGATCGCCAGGGCCGGCCGATGGGGTCGGTCATGGAAGTGCTCGAGCGTGCCCACGAGGAGATGGTCGGGCGGCTGCACGTCGAGTCAGGCATCACCTTCGTCGTGCCGGACAATCCGCGCATTCCCCACCATATCGTCGTGGTGCCCGGGCAGGATGGCGGCGCAAAGCCCGGTGAAGCGGTACTGGTCCACATCAAGGAGTATCCCGAGGAACACCGTCTGGCCATTGGTCACGTCAGTCGCGTGCTGGGCAGCCCCGAGGCACCGGGCATGGAAGTCGAAATGGCCGTGCACGTGTTCGGTCTGCCTCACGAATGGCCGGCCGACGCGCTGGCCGAGGCCGAGGCCCTGCCTTCGGCGGTGCCCGAGTCGGCCAAGGCAGGTCGCATCGACCTGCGTGAGCTGCCGCTGGTGACCATCGATGGCGAGGACGCGCGCGACTTTGACGATGCGGTGTACTGCGAGCCGGCCGGCGAGGGCTGGCGGCTGATCGTCGCGATCGCCGATGTGTCCCATTATGTGCGCCCCGGCTCGCCGCTCGACCGGGAGGCCGTCACGCGTGGCACTTCGGTGTATTTCCCGAACCGCGTGATCCCGATGCTACCCGAGGCGCTGTCCAACGGGTTGTGTTCACTGAATCCGAAGGTCGACCGGCTGTGCATGGTCTGTGACATGCAGCTCGGGCCGCTGGGCAAGGTCAGCAGCTCGGAGTTCTATCCGGCGGTCATGCGCTCGGCGGCGCGCATCACTTACACCGAAGCTGAGGCAATGCTCGAGACCGGCGCGGGTTCAGACGAACTCAAGCGCCTGCGTCCGCGGCTCGAACATCTGCGCGACGCCTACAAGGTGCTGGCCCGCGCACGCTCTCGCCGTGGCGGACTGGATTTCGACGTGCCCGAGGTGCGATTCGAGTTCGATGAACGGGGACATGTGACCGGTCTTGCCCCGTATCACCGTGGCGTGTCCCACCGCATCATCGAGGAATGCATGATCGCGGCGAACGTGGAGACGGGTCTGTTCCTGCGTCGTCACCGCATGCCCACGCTCTACCGGGTGCACGAGGGCCCGGCCGATGAGAAGCTCGAGGAACTGCGCCTGTTCCTGGACACATTCGGCGTGAAGTTGCCCAAAGGGCAGACACTCAAGCCGCGCGACCTTTACCGCGCCGTGAGCAAGTTGAAGGATCACCCTGAGCGGGAGCTGGTGGAGGGCGTGGTGCTGCGCTCGATGAAAGCGGCGGTGTATCGGCCAAAGAATATCGGCCATTTCGGCCTGGCACTGCCAGCCTATGCCCATTTCACCTCGCCGATCCGGCGTTATCCGGACCTGCTGGTGCACCGGGGGATACGACACATCGTCGAGCATGGCTCGGTGAAGGGTTTCGAATATGCCATGCCGGACATGGAACGGCTGGGTGATGTCACCTCGCGTGCCGAACGGCGCGCCGATGAAGCCACCTGGGATTCGCATGATCGGCTGAAATGCGAGTTCATGCAGGATCACCTCGGTCAGGAATACGACGGCGTGATTACCGGCGTGATGCCTTTCGGCGTGTTCGTACGTCTCACCGAGCTGCATGTCGAGGGGCTGATCCACGTCTCTTACCTGGGGAAAGAGTACTTTCGCCATGACACCGTGCGCCGGGCGCTGGTGGGTGAGCGCAGCGGCAAGGTGTTCGGCCTCACCGGTCATGTCCGGGTGCGCGTGCTACGCGTCAACCTCGAGGATCGCAAGATCGATTTCGAGCTTGTCGCAACGCCTGAGTCGTCCGAGCCCGAGACTCAGGCAGCCGCCCCGGAGCCACGCACGCGGCGGCGCCG
>JBGTIC010000195.1:0-21136 GCA_041745895.1 Gammaproteobacteria bacterium | reverse complement strand
CCCGCCCGGAACGTCCCCAGCGTCCCTGACCAGAGGCGCCTGCCCGCGGTGCCGGGGCAGGCCCTTTTCGCCGCCTCCGCAGCTTTTCCGGATGAATAACATTCGGATCCCTGCGAGCTTGCGCCTGATTCCTGAAAGCTGCTATATGTACCCCCTCGCAGAGTCCTGAATACTCACGCACTGCGGCCCATCTGTACGGACAGATTTTCTGACTGTCCGGACTGACGACCAGCCGCCGGGTGTGAGGCAAGGGACCACAGTCGGGTCGCCACAACGGCGATGGATTCAGTCAGCGACCAGGGGTTGGGAATGCCACAGCTTACGGACCGGTTTCAGTCGGCAGTCGTCGATCTGATTGGCGATGGATCAGTAAAAACGCGGCTGGCTCGCGCCTGGTGCCGCCACCTCCAAGACCTTGAAGACGAAGTGCTGCCGGACGACGTGCGTACCGCATTCACAGATTTGCGGGAAAGGCTCTACCAGCACCGCCCCATCGGCGCCGAGTCGCCCGTTGAGGCAACAGTGCGCAAGATGTCGGTGCGCGAAGCCGAGAGTCATGCCACCTGTATCGTCACGCTGCTGCTGCGTCTGGTGCGTGAGCACGCGACCGGCGAAAGGCTCAAAGTGGTCACCGGCGGACAGTCTGCTGCGGCCGCGATCCACGAGCCGGCCCCGGCGTTTCTGGCGGAGCGCAGTCGCTAGGCGACGCGCATTCGGGTCACGCGCGCTGCGTGGCCGGCCCGAGCGCCAGATGATCGATCACCTGCACGATGAACTCAGGCGGCTGCGCACCTGAGAAGGCATGGCGACCGTCGATCACGAATGTAGGCACACTGGTGATGCCGGCTTCCCGGCCTTGTCGCAGGTGCTCATCGACGCTGAGTTCAAACTGCCGGTTGCGAAGTGTGTCGTGAATTGTTGCGTCTTCCAGGCCGCAGTTCTTCGCGATGGCCTCCAGTGTGGTCACATCGCCGATGTTCTGGCCGCGGACAAAATAGGCGTCAAACAGCGCTTCGGCAACGGCATCCGCCCGCTCACCTTCGCCGGCCGCGTGCATCAGCTCATGAGCCCGGCGCGTGTTGGGCTGGATGCGGATTGCCTGGAAATCGAACTCGATATCCAGCGCCAGGCCGGTCTCGACCAGGCGCCCGACCATGTCAGCCAGCCGCGAGGCGTCGCCGAATTTCTCCCGCCAGTGTGTCTCGCGGTCGATGCCGCGATCGGGTATCTGTGGGTTGAGTTCGAATGGATGCCAGCGGATTTCGAAGTCCAGCGCCGGACGCTGGGCGAGCGCCGTATCCAGATGGCGTCTGCCCACGTAGCACCAGGGGCAGACGATGTCCGACACGATATCGATACGCATGTGGCCTCCGGCCGGTTCACTGAGGGTTTGCCGCACTCACCGTGAGGCGTGCCCTTGCTACTATAACGCTTCGCGCCACTGCCACTCCAAGGGAACCCCATGAAGCTCTACAGCCTCCAGGCCTCTCCGTTCGCGGCGCGCTGCCGCATGCTGGTCTATGCCAAGAACCTGCCTATCGAGATCACTGACCCGCCCGGCGGGCTGAAGTCGGAGTCCTACGAGGCGATCAATCCGCTGCGCAAGGTGCCTGCGCTGGATACGGGCGAGGGCGTGATCCCGGAGTCCGATACCATCATGGAATATCTGGAAGATCACTTTCCCGAACCCCCGATGCGCCCGGACACGGCTCTTCAGCGCTCCAAGGCGCGTCTGCTCGCGCGTATCGCCGACCTGTACATCATGGAACCGATGTTCCCGCTGTTCATGCAGATGCGTGCTGCCACACCGGACCGCGAGGCCATGACCCGTCAGCTCGACAAGATCGACTGGGGCCTTCGCACACTCGACTGGTATCTGGACGGCAAGCACGGCTATGCCGTGGGCGATCGTCTGAGCACGGCCGATTGCGCGCTGGTGCCCACCCTGGTGTACGTGAACAACATCCTGCCGCGCGCAGGCAAGGAAAAGCCGCTGAACTTCCGCGACAAGCTGAGCGCATACTGGGAGGCGATACAGAAGGATACCCATGCAGCACGCGTCATCGAAGAGATCCGCGAGGGCATCGCCCGCATGAACGCGCGCTGACACGATCTTTCGAAAGGGAGCATGCGTATGCGCCTGGCGTTGATGTCACTGATGCTGCTGGCAGTCACACCCGCATTCGCGTCTGCGGAAGCGCCCGGCATGCCCGGGCCGGTAGATCGTGTGGCGCGCGCGCTCGGCGTGCCGGCCGAAGACTTCAGCCTGTGGGTACAGGAAATCGGGGCGGCGCAGCCGCTGGTGGCGCATCTGCCGGACGTGCAACGCAATCCCGCCTCGACGCTCAAGCTGGTCACCAGTTTTGCCGCACTGCAGGGCCTGAACCCCGCCTATACCTGGAAGACCGAACTGCATGCGCTGGGACCGATCGAGGAGGGCGTGCTGCGAGGTGATCTGCTCATTCGCGGGGGCGGTGATCCCTACCTGGTGGCCGAGGAGTTCTGGAAACTGGTCAGCGGGTTGCGGGACAGTGGCCTGCGCCGCATCGAAGGCGAACTGGTGTTCGATGTGTCCTACTTCGATCTGCCGCCGGAGGATCCGGGCCGCTTCGACAATCAACCCGATCGGATCTACAACCTTGTACCGCATCCCCTGCTGGTGAATTTCAATGCCATGCGGTTTGATTTCCAGCCCGGCGGCGACGGGCGTAGCGTGCGCGTGCACACCGCCCCGGAGTTGCCGAAGCTGCAGGTGAACAATCGGCTGCGCCTGCGCGACGGCCGGTGCGGGGGGTACCAGCGCGGTGTGGCGCTGAGTGTGCAGGAGGCAACACGCCACCATGTGCTGCTGGAGGGTCAATTTCCCGCGGGCTGCCAGCGCTTTCAGATGACCCGCCGCGTGCTCGAGCCCGAGAGCTACGCGTGGAGCCTGTTCGACGTCTACTGGCGCCAGCTTGGCGGAGAACTTCAGGGCGGCTGGCGGTTGGGCACATTGCCGGAGAATGGGCGCAAGCCCAGGCCCACGCATGTGCATCACTCCCGCCCGCTGGGCGAGGTCATCCGGCTGGTCAACAAGTACAGCAACAATGTCATGACGCGCCATCTCGAACTCACACTCGGTGCCGAGCGCTTCGGCGCCCCAGCCACGCCGGCGAAAGGCGAACGGGCGATTCGCGAAGTGCTGGAGTTCCATGGCATCGACACCCGCGGCATCGTGCTCGATAATTCCGCCGGCCTGTCGCGTGATGTCCGCATCTCCGCCCGCCAGCTCGGCACCCTGCTCGCCATCGCCTGGCAAGCGCCCTACATGCCCGAGTTCGCCTCGTCGCTGTCGCTCTCCGGGCTCGACGGCACGCTTCGTCAGCGCTTTCAGGGCCAGCCGGTTCAGGGCCGCATGCACCTGAAAACCGGCACACTGGATCACGTCTCCGCAATTGCCGGCTATGTGCAGAGCGCCGAGAACCGCCGCTACGCGGTGGTGCTGATGGTCAATACGCTTAACGCGCACCGCGGGCTGGGCGAAGAGCTGCAGGATGCGCTGCTGAACTGGACCTATCGGCAGTAAACCGACTCACAGCATTGGCGGACGGGCGGCCGAATCGGCGTGCGCGCCTGTTCCGGTCGCGGACTCCAAACCTGCGCCCTGCTGATCAATAGCCCGCGAGCAGCAGATTCAGCGGTTCCTCCCCGACCTGGACCGCGGCGAGCCAGCGTTCGAGCGTAACGACCTGCGGGGATCCGGCACCACGGGCGGCGCGGAAAATCTCCAGCGCACGGCCTCCCAGCGCAATAGCCTCTTCCTGCTGTCCGCGCTGCCTGTTCACTTCGGCCAGATAGCCGAGTACGTTGCCGATCCGAGGGTCATCTTCGCTCAGCAGCTCGGCGAGTATGCGCAGTCCGCGGAGGTACAGCGCTTGCGCGTCATCGAGTCGGCCCTGGCCGAGGCGGGCCGAACCGAGCTGGACGAGATTGACGGCGAGTTCGCGGCTGTTGGGACCCAGTACGCGCTCTTCGATGGCAAGTGCCTGAGTGAAGTGTGTAGCAGCCTCGTCATAGTCGCCAAGCTGCAAGTGCCCCGACCCAAGTCCGCTCAGCACGGTGGCGATAGCGGGGCTTGCACCGTCCTCGCCCTCATGCTGGCGCAGGATGCCGAGCGCGCGGTGGAGATGGTCGAGGGAGCCCGCGGCATCGCCGAGCTCCCGCCTTGCACCGGCGAGCTGATTGAGCAGCACCGCGACGCTCGGGTGATCGTACCCCAGCAGCTGCTCATCGATCTCGAGTGCCTGGAGCAGGTAGGGCTCGGCCGCTGCGGGTTCGCCGGCATCGACCAGCGCCGAGCCGACGTTGCTCAGTGACACCGAGGTCGCAGGGTGCAGCTCGCCGAACAGCTCGCGGCGCAGCTCGAGTGCGGTCTCGAGCATCTCGATCGCCTCGCCATGACGCCCCTGCCGGGACAACAGCGTACCCAGGGCATTGAGAGTGGTTGCATGGGCCGCCGAGCCCGGCGCGCCTGCCTCATGGGCGGCAATGGCTTCGGTCAGCAGATTTTCTGCCTGTTCGTAGCGGCTGGTCAGGATGTGCACGATGCCCAGATTGGTCAGTACCGGGGCGCGGCGCAGGGCGTCGTCGGCGGGCATGGCCGCGAGCGCGTCCCGATTGAAGCGCTCAGCGTCTTCAAACCGGCCCATCTGGAAATGATTGAAGCCCAGGTCGGCCAGCACATCTGCGCGGTCCAGTGTGGTGGGCGAGGGTATAGCCTCGAGCGCTGCCAGCGAGCGCAGGAACAGCTCGGCGGCCGACTGGTACTGGCCGAGCGCCTGACTGACCTGGCCCAGCACGCGGAACATCTCGGCCTGCAGGGCGGGGTCTTCTGCGAGGCGTTCGGTTTCATCGACGCCGCGCTCGACCAGCTCTGCAGCGGTGATCTCCCGGCCGGCTGCCTGTGCGGGGTCGGCTGCGCGGAACAGGCTGACCAGGTAGTCGGTCACCTGGCGGGCCTTCGCAGTCTCGCGCACTGCCTGTGCAGCAGCGGTTTCGGCCCTATCACGCTCGGCACCCAGCCGTTCGACGTGCATCCCCACGCCGATCATCACAGCCAGCGGGATCAATACGCTGGCGGCAAGGCCGAAGGCATGGCGTCGGACGAAGCGCCCGGCCAGATAGCGCCGGTTGCCGGCGCGTGCCAACACCGGTAACCGGCGATGGTGACGCTCGAGGTCTGCGGCGAGTTGCTCGACGATGGCATAGCGCCGCTCGGGCTCTTTGCGCAGCGCCACCTGGCAGATCACATCGATATCACCGCGCAGGCGGCGCCCGAGTCGTGCGGGGGTGGTACCCCGCCGGCGTGCGAGGATAGTGGGATCGCAGTCATCGCCGGCGTCAAGGACGCGGGCCGACGGATTGAGTGGCGTCTCGCTGAGTACTGCCTCACGCAGGCGCAGTGGCTGGTCGGCCGAGGCCCGATAGGGCGAGCAGCCGGTCAGCAGCTCATAGAGCAGCACGCCCAGAGCGTAGACGTCGCTTGCGGTGGTCACCGGCTCGCCGGTGATCTGTTCCGGACTCGCGTAGGCGGGCGTCATCGGCCGGCCGCCCAACTGGGTCAGCTCGCTCTCGGTCGCGCTCATCGCTTCGGTGTCCAGCACCTTGGCAATGCCGAAGTCCAGCAGCTTCACCCGGCCCTCGGCGGTGACCAGAATGTTCGAAGGTTTGATGTCGCGATGCACGACCAGCCGGCGGTGTGCGTACTGGACAACATCAAGCACCTGCATGAACAGGGCCAGCCGCTGGTCGACGTCCAGTCTGCGATCGTCGCAGTACCGCGTGATCGGCAAGCCGTCGACATACTCCATGACGAAGTACGGCCAGCCGTCGTCGACGACCCCGCCGTCGAGCAGCCTTGCGAGATTGGGATGTTCCAGCCCGGCAAGAATGCCGCGCTCGGCGCGAAAGCGTTGCACGGCATCATCGCTTTCGATCCAGCGGCGCATCAGCTTGATGGCAACCGTCTGCTGGAACTCGCCGTCGTTGCGCTCGGCCTTCCAGACGACCGACATGCCCCCTGCGCCGAGCCGCTCAGTCAGCCGATATGCACCCACCTGCTGACGTTGGGGCGGACCTGACTCGTCGTCGGGGAACGCCTGAACTGCATTTTCGGCCAAGGCCTGAACCGAGGCCGCCGCAGACTCGAACGCAGCTACACTGCGCCGCTCAGCGTCGAGCAGGCGACGTACCGCGTTTGCAAGTACGTGATCGTCTCCGCACTGTTCGACCAGCGCTGCGGCGCGCCGCGACGGCGGCAGATCGAGCAGCGCGGAAAACACCGCGTCGATGCGCGCCCATGCTGGGCGCTCGGCGTCAGAATCGCGGCCCGGCGTGTCCATCAGCGTGGCTCGAGCGCATCCACGAGATAGGCACGCGCACGCGCCCAATCCCGTTCGACGGAGCGCACTGGCCGCGCCAGCACCGAGGCGGTCTCCTCCATCGTCAGCCCCGCGAAGAACCTGCACTCGACGATCTTTTCGAGTTGACCGTCAAGCTTCGCCAGGTCGCGTAGTGCGGCATCCACCGCGATCACATCGAGCACGGGGAGCCCGCCGGCCTCGGCGCTATGCTCGTCGAGTTCCACTGCGCAGATGCCCCCGCCGCGCTTGAGTGCATTGCGCCGACGCGCGTAGTCGACGATCAGGCGGCGCATCGCGGTCGACGCCAGCTTGAGGAACTCATCGCGCGGCAGCGCCATGTGATGCTGATCGGCTGACAGCCGGATCCACGCTTCATGAACCAGCGCGGTGGTATTGAGCGTGGCGCCCGGGCGATAGCGGCGCAGTTGCTGATGGGCGACATGGCGAAGTCGGCGATAGGTGTCGGACAGATCTTCCTGCGCCTGGGTATCGGCTGCGCTGTCTGTTTCCACAACGTCTTTTTCTGTCATCAGGTCAGGCTCTCGCTGGACGACCCGTTGGTCTGGGAAGAGGCGGATTCCCGCTGCAGTGCTGTGGGTACCCCTGCGTGCAGTGCCTCCCGTGTGGATATCTGGCGGATTATCGCGACACCTTGCGATAACTCTCTAAAGGGGCCCATCACCATCGATGTCTGACTTACACGGTTGCGGAGAAAAACATGAAAAAGAGCATCACATTCGTCGCTATGGCCTGCGCCGCAGCACTGACTCTGTCTGGTTGCGCCGGCCTGCCGGGTGCCGACCGCGATAGTACACCGGATCGCTCCAGCGCGCCGTCGTATGTGGTCCCCGATGAGCTTTCGTTCAGCGTGAGTGGCGAGTATCAGCCGGACAACGAGCAGTGCTTCATGCGCTTCGAGGTCGGGTATCCCCCGGATTTTGAGCGTCACCGACAGATGACCTTCGACGTGGAGTTCGAAATGCGCAGTGAAGACGACTGGATCGTCGTCTCATGGTACGAGGGCATGACCTCTTCCGTGCCCGGCGAGTCGCCGGTGGGCAAACCCTTCCGTGGCGAGCCGCACCGTGAAGAGGTGATGGACTATCTGTTCATGGAAACCTTGAACCTTACCTGCGAGAACACGCGCGCGAGGATCGTGATGAAAGCCTGCG
The DNA here is from genome assembly GCA_041745895.1 of Gammaproteobacteria bacterium. GTDB lineage: Bacteria > Pseudomonadota > Gammaproteobacteria > Steroidobacterales > PWYM01 > PWYM01. The sequence continues at coordinate 13,563 of JBGTIC010000195.1, read as the reverse complement.
AGCCTGGCCCCTGTCCCGACATGATCATCGACGACCGAGACAACCTTTTTCCTTTGGAGCTGGTGGATGAAAGTCCGCGCTGAGAGAAGCTGCAGGAGGGCGTCGCTAACGACATTGGCGGCATCCCCACGAAAATCCGATGACCAGAAACACTCGCTTTCCGGATGGAGAATCCACATGGTTCCTGTGAGCACTGCGCTTTGTACACCACTGATTGTCCTGGCGCTGCTTGTGCTGGCCGGTCAATCCGCTCCGGCCTATGCCCAGAGTCCCGGCGAAGCGCCGGCGTCGCAGTCCTCGGCCCCCCTCGCGCCTGCGCAGTTCGGCACAGCTTATGAGATCGGCCCGTCGCCTGCCTTGCGCATCACGATGGAGCGTGCGCTCTACGCACTGGGCTGGACCGATCACGCACGCGCCACGAGTGCCGTTGCCGGTGCCGACGAAAAGATGCTGATTTTCTACTTCACTGTCGAGAACACCGGTGTCACGGACCTCAGATTTCGCGCCAATACGCTCAAGTTTCAGGCCATCGACGAACAGGGACTGGTCCATGAGCGGCCAGGGCCGATGGAAGTACGCGCGGCGCGCCTGATGACGGCCGGCGGGGCGAGTACGCGCAGCGTTGACGACACCACGCTTCGGCCAGGGGAGCCGTTGCAACTCTACACGGCCATTCTGGTGCCCAAGCGCCTGCTCGTGCGGCGTCTTGTCGTCGGCACCACGCGCGACGGCAACAACGAGATCGACTACCCGCTCGATGGCCGGATCCAGGCCTTGCCGAACGCCTTCCACGACAGCAATCCCGGTATCTTGCGCGAAGAAATCGAGGCGGGTCCGCAACAGTTTCTCGCCGCCAGTTCTTTCGATATCCGTATCGATGGTATCGAGACCACTGACGACCCCACCCGAGTCGGACGCCCGGCAGCCGCAGGACAGTCCTGGGCGTTGGTGCGCATGAGCGTTCGCAACCGCTCCGTCGCAGTGCAGAACCTCTCGGCCGGGAGCTTCAAGGAGACCCGCCTTGTAGATAGTGCCGGTGCGACGCACGAGCCCAGCCTTGTGGTGCATGAAAGCCTGCCCGAGCGCGTGCGACCGCGCATCGACCCCGGTGCGACCGGCAGCTTCGTGCTGGCCTTCCGGATCCCGGAAGGCGTATCTGCCGAGCGCCTTTCGCTGCAGGTGAGCGGCACCGGCAAGCTCTCGCACCGCTATATCGTGCCCTTCGGCGGCGGCCCGCGACTCACAGCTCAGGAGGGTGCGCCGGTCGCGCCCGGGGTGCTCTATGCCGGGATCTACGCGACGATGGCACCGGCGCCCATCCAGCCGATTCCCGGGATCGTCATGGCGCCGGAGCCCGCACCGGCGCCGCCGCCTGCTCCGACCGATCAGCCGCCCCCTGCGGTCGCCGACAGCGGCACCGGCGTTGCCTCCCAGCCGGCACCGACTGCCATGCCGCGGCTGGCCAGCGCATCGATCACGTTGAACAGCATCAACCTCTGGGGCGGTCCGACCGAAACTTCTGGTGACGAGCCCTACCTGATGGTCTGGGGTTTTCGGGGCACGTTGCGACCCGGTGGTTACGGCGCCGGCGTCGTGCTCCTGGAGTCGCAGATGGTGACACTGGGCCCCAACGACTACCTGAGAGCCGTCTACGATCGCGATCTGCCATATCGGCCCGACAGTGCGAGTTTCCGGCAGCGCTTCCCCTACAGCTTTGCCGATATCCAGCCCTACGAGTTCTACGGCATTGTCGTGTCGGTGATCGAGGCCGATAGCACGCCGCATGCAGACCGCATGGCCTACGGACGGCGCCTGGGCTCGGCCATGCACGCACGGCTACGCGATCTCGCCGCTTCGGCGCCCATGGTGGATACCAGCGATGCGAGCGCGACCACGCAGCGTGCCTATCTGTCGCGCGTAGAGCAGGCGATAGCGCAGCTGCACCGGGTCGGGGTTCGGAGCCTGTTCGACGCCACGGCCGGCGCCGGCCTGGGAGACAAGGACGACTACATCGCCACGCGGATCTACGGCGGCGTACACCTGCCTTCGGTGAGCTGGCCTGCCGATCCCGACAGGATCATGGATTCTCCCGCCGTGATGCGGCCCCGCGAGTTGCGTACCGTCATGCATAACGCCGGTTCGTCCCTTGGACTTCCAGTGATGTACGAGCTTCGGTGGCGTCATGCCACAACACCCTGATCCGTCGCTGCAACCTCAGAATCCTATCGTTCAGGAGACATGGATATGACCCGTCTGCTATCGCAAGTGCTCGTCTCGCTCACCGTACTCGTCGCATTGACCCCGGCCGATGCGCTGGCCGAGGTGCCAAATCTGCGCTTCGATATCGCCTACTCGGCAATCCGGACCATCGAGACTGAAGACCAGCGCATCGCGCAGCGCTACTACCAGCACAATGCCATGGTCCACCGGATGGAGACCGAGATGGGAGGCGAGCAGTCCGTCATCATCATGCGCGGCGACCGGGAGCTGATGTGGACGGTCATGCCCGCGCAGCGCATGGTCATGGAGTTCTCCATCCTCGATGCCGCGACACAGCTGGCAGGCATTCCCGAGCTGCCGGAGGAGAAACAGTGGGACTCGGCGCAGTCGGTGGGCCGCGAAACCGTCAACGGCGTGGCAACGACCCGCTGGGTGGTGCGCTCGGCTGCTGCTGAGGACCGTAGCGAAGGCACCTTATGGGTCAGCGATGAGGGCATCCTGATGCGCATGGACATGCACGAGGGTCGGGGACGTACCCGGATGGAGCTGAGCGACCTGCGCGTCGGTCCGCAATCATCGAGCCTGTTCGAGCCGCCGGCGGACTATCAGCGCTTCGCGGTCGGCGGCGCGGGCGGGCTCATGCAGGGACTGTTCGGGCAGGGCGGTGCACCGGGCGCAGGGGAACGTCCGCAGCCTGCGTCCGAGGAGAACTCCGAAGACCGCGAACCGGGTCTCCTGGGAGGCATCGCCGACGCCGCTGCAGAAGAGGCCCAGCGGGGTGCTGAGGACGGTGTGCGTCAGGGCGTTCGGCAAGGCGTCAGCCAGGGCGTGAGCAAGCGCCTGCGCGGCCTTCTCGGTAAGTGAGGTGGACTACGAGATGGACTACCGCTTCGCCATGAACTCGAGCCAGAGGTCATGAACGTCCTGCGGGAAACTGGCGAGATACTCGAACTGGAGCACGTGCCGGTGCCGTGGATCATCGGCCTCGGGGCGGTGGTGATGGTCCTTGCCATCGGGTTGATCCGGGCACTGGTGGAGGGTTCGGTCGAGGGCATCCTGATCTCGCTGGTACTGCTGGCCGCCTTGTCCTGGATCATGCTGAAGTGGGTCGTCCGGCGGCTGCGCGTCGTCGCCGATCGTGGTGCCGATACCCTGCGCATCATCGCCCAAACGCCGCTGGGTGAAGGTTCGGCGAGCTATCCGCTGTCGGCGCTGCTACGCGCGGAAGTCGAGACGCGACACGATCGCAACAACAGCACGCCAGAGCAGGCACTGGTGCTGGTGATGGGCGACGCCAGCCCACCCAGTCGCGTACGTCTCGATCCGTTCCGGCCCGATACCGCCGACCTGCTGCAGGCCTGCGCACGGATCAACGCCTGGCTCGGTGCCGGCGCGGCCTCGTCACAGGGGTCCCCCACCACACCAGAGGAGAGCAGGCATGAAAATTCTCAGCAACACTGATGAAGAACTCGAGCTCTTGGTCGAACTGCCCCGCTTCATCGTCTGGTTCATGCTCGGTCCGATCGGCGCGTTCGGCGCCCTGTTCACGCTGGCGCTGCTCATCGGCGGGGAGGTCCTCAACGGCCTGGTGACCGGGGCGATCATCGCGACGATGGTCACAGTCGGCCGTTATTTCCTGACCCAGCGAACCCGTCTCCGCCTGGACGCGGTCGAAAATAAAGTCCGGATGTTGCGCACGAGCATGTTCGATGCCAGGAAATACGAATTCCCGCTCGAGCATCTGGAGGGTGCCGAGGTGCAGCAGAGCCTCTCGCGCGGCGACGGATCCAGCACAAGGCGGGCCACCAGCGGCGTGCAACTCGTGTTCACCAGCACCCGGCCCGCCACCCGGGTGGCGCTCAGCGGATGGTCCGTCTCCGGCGGCGGTGCCGGCATGCTCGCCGACGCAATCAACGACTGGCTTCGAGCCTGGCACGAGCGACAGCCTTCGAGCGCCGGGGTGGCTACACCAGGGACGTATCGCCAGTAGCGCGCCCGACGGACTCGTTGACATCATTCCATATGAGCAGTATGGTTTTCCATATGAAAACTACACTGAACATCGACGATACGGTCATGCGGCGCCTGCGCGAGGAATCAGCACGCCAGGGCAGGACGATGTCCGAGCTGGTTGAGGCCGGTCTGCGTCGTGTTCTCGATGAACCGGCTGCCAATCCGGCCGAGCAGCTGCCCGAATTGCCCAGCTGGCACAGTGGTGGCGCCCGTGTCGATGTCGCCAACCGCGAAGCCCTGCACGAACTGATCGATCAGAGCTGACAGGGGTGTTTGTCGTCGACACCAATGTGCTCCTCTACGCAGCCGATGGGAGCAGTGAGTTCCATGCGCCATGCGGCGAGCTGCTGGAGCGCGCGCGCCGCCAACCCTCGCCGTGGTTTCTCACGTGGGGCATCTGCTATGAGTTCCTGCGCGTGAGCACGCATTCGCGCGTGTACACCACACCCTGGACGGCGCCGGCGGCATACAGGTTCATTGCGACATTGTTGTATTCGCCGGGCGCCAGCATGCTGACGCCCACGCCGCGCCACGCCGGCGTGCTGCAGCAATGCATTGAGGAGATGCCCGAGTTGCGCGGTAATCTCGCCCACGACCTGCATACGGCGGTGCTGATGCGCGAGCATGGTATTGGACGAATAGTGACCCGCGATGCGGACTTCCATCGGTTCGGCTTTCTTCAAGTGATCGACCCCCTGAGGAGCTGATCGGCGGCGAAGACCTGCACGATTGAATATGACTAAGCAATCCTCAAAATGCCATCCTCCCCCACCGGCGTGCCCGCCAGCATCGTTGTATTGAGCAGGCCGCGTGCGGTGACTGACGGTGTGACAATGTGGGCACGATTGCGCATGCCCAGCAGCATCGGTCCGACTTCCAGTCCGTTGGCGCGCATCTTCAGGATGTTGCGTACGCCATTAGCCGCATCGGTGAAGGCAAAGATCAGCACGTTCGCCGGGCCTTCCAGGCGGGAGTTCGGAAAGTTGCGCGCGCGCAGGATCGGGTCGAGCGCAAGATCCACTGACATCTCGCCCTCGTAGGCGAAGTCCGGCTTGAGCTCATCGAGGATCTTCAGTGCCGCGCGCATGCGCTGGCCGCTGGAGGTCTCAAGGTTGCCGAATTGGGAGTGGGAACAGAGCGCCACCTGCGGCGCCAGGCCAAAACGGCGAACGTTCTGTGCCGCCCTCATCACGCTTGCCGCGATCTGCTCTGGCGTGGGCTCGGGATTGACCTGTGTGTCGCCGATGAACAGCGGGCCGTCCTCGAGGATCATCAGGCTGAGTGCGCCGACCGGCGTGCAGCCGTCGCCAGCGAGGATGCGCGCTACGTACTTGAGATGCGACAGGTACTGGCCGTAGGTGCCGCAGATCAGGCTGTCCGCATCGCCTTGCTGCACCATGATCGCGCCGATCGCGGTGGTGCTCGTACGCAGGACGTTCTTGGCCACGTCCGGTGTGACGCCACGCCGCTGCATGATTTCGTGGTAGGCCGTCCAGTACTGGCGATAGCGCGCATCGCTCTCCGGGTTGACCAGTTCGAAATCACGGTTTGCACGGATCGGCAGTCCGGCGCGCTCGCACCGCATCTCGACTACTTCCGGGCGACCTATCAGGATAGGCACCAGCGCGCTCTCTTCGAGCATGATGTGCGCCGTGCGCAGCACGCGCTCGTCCTCGCCTTCGGCGAACACGATGCGTCGCGCATGCTTGCGCGCCAGTTCGAAGACCGGGCGCATGATCATGGCCGAGCGGAACACCGAGGCATCAAGGCGTTCCTTGTAGGCCGCCAGGTCGTCGATGGGCCGTGTGGCCACGCCGGAGGCCATCGCCGCGGCGGCAACGGCAGGAGCAATGACGCCCATCAGTCGCGGATCGAACGGCTTGGGGATCAGGGAGTCGGGACCGAACAGCAGGGATTCGTTCTGATAGGCCGCGGCGGCTTCGGCCGAAGTGGTCGCGCGCGCCAGGGCAGCCAGTGCCTCCACGCACGCCAGCTGCATGGCGTCGTTGATCTCGGTCGCACCCACATCCAGGGCGCCGCGAAAGATGAAGGGAAAACACAGGACATTGTTGACCTGGTTGGGATAGTCGGAGCGTCCGGTGGCGACCACCGCATCGGGTGCCACCGCACGCACCTGCTCCGGAAGGATCTCCGGCACCGGGTTGGCAAGCGCGAAGACCATCGGGCGCTCGGCCATGCGGGCCACATGCTCTGGTTTGAGCGCGCCGGGGCCCGAGAGCCCTAGAAACAGGTGCGCCCCGTCGATGACTTCATCAAGCGTGCGAAGCCCGGTGTCCTGCGCGAACGCCGCTTTCTCCGGCGTCATGTCTCGTTCGCGACCCACATGGACCAGACCATGGATGTCGCACAGCCAGATGTTTTCGCGTCGCACGCCCACCTTCATCAGCATGTTCAGGCAGGCGATGCCGGCCGCACCTCCGCCGGTGGACACTACCTTGATCGCCTCGAAGCGCTGGCCGGAGACCTGAAGCGCATTACTCAGTGCGGCGGCCACCACGATGGCCGTGCCGTGCTGGTCGTCATGGAACACCGGAATGTTCATGCGCTCACGGCAGATCCGCTCGACCACGAAGCAGTCCGGCGCCTTGATGTCTTCCAGGTTGATCGCACCAAAGCCCGGCTCGAGTGCGCACACCAGCTCCGCCAGTCGCACGGGGTCGGGTTCGTTGATCTCCAGATCGAAGCAGTCGATGTTGGCGAACTTCTTGAACAGCACCGCCTTGCCTTCCATCACGGGCTTTGCGGCAAGCGGCCCGATATTGCCCAGGCCAAGCACCGCGGTGCCGTTGGTCACGACCGCGACCAGGTTTGCACGGCTGGTGTAGCGGGCCGCATCGACCGGATTGGCAACGATCTCGTGACAGGCTTCGGCAACGCCGGGCGAATAAGCCCGAGCGAGGTCATGCCCGTTGGCAAGCGGTTTGGTGGCCCGCACTTCGAGTTTGCCGGGCCGCGGCAGTTCGTGATAGTTGAGGGCCGCTTCGCGAGAGGCCTGCTGGTGGGAATCGCTCATCCGGATACTGCCCTCTGGCGTGGCGTTAGAGCTGCGCAGCATAGCCGACTGGCAGGTCGCCTCACAGCAAAGGCCAGCGTTGCCACATCTGGCATACTATTTTCTATGCCCGCTCCCGGAGACACAATGCGCGATCTGAAAGTCAGCCTGGTCCAGGCAGCCACACACTGGCATGACCCGCTGGCAAACATGCGCATGTACGCCCAGCGAATAGAGTCGCTGGCGGGCAGTACAGACGTGATCGTGCTGCCCGAGACACTGCTCAGCGGATTCACCCGAGAGGCGCGTGCCAACGCCGAGGACATGGACGGCGAGGGCGTGGCCTGGATGCGCGAGATGGCGCGACGCGCCGATGCCGCTGTCACCGGAAGCCTGGTCATTGCCGAAAACGACGCGATCTACAACCGGCTGATCTGGGCCACACCGGAGGGCGGCCTTGCGTGGTACGACAAACGCCACCTCTTCCGCATGGCGGGCGAGCACAACCGCTACGCCGGAGGCGACCGCAGGCTTGTGGTCGAGTGGCGCGGGTGGCGCATCTGTCCGTTGGTCTGCTACGACCTGCGCTTCCCTGTGTGGTGTCGTAACCGTGAGGACTATGATCTGCTGCTGTTCGTCGCCAACTGGCCGCGTGCGCGGCGCCATGCGTGGCGCAGCCTGCTGGTGGCCCGCGCGATCGAGAACCTGAGCTGGGTGGTCGGCGTGAACCGTATCGGCCGCGACGGCAACGATGTGGACTACGCCGGCGACAGCCTGGTCGTCGATCCGCTGGGTGAAATCATCGCTGATCTTGAAGACGCAGACCACAGCGTCACCTGTCCACTGTCGGCTGCGCGGCTGCTCGAGCACCGCGAACGGTTCCCGGCGCATCTCGACGCGGATCATTTTTCGATTTCGTGAGCGACTACCGGCTTGATCCTCGCGTGGCCTCTATGTCTCCCGGCGGGTCGGCGTTGGGTCAGCCGCTGTCGGCAACCTGCGTCCGCCACAGCACGAACATTGCCAGCGGCAGTACGACGAAGCCGATTTCACTTTCCGCGCCCAGCAGCATGGCCGCAAGTAACCAGAGCACCGGAACCAGCATCGGTGCCGTCCTGACCCATGCCGAGTTGAGAGGCTCGGTGTCTGCTGCGCGATGCGCGTCGCGGGAATCGGCGCGCACCCGCTGTCCCCAGATACGCTGAATCCATCGGCCGGGGGCGTAACGCACATACCGCGGGAGACGGTTTTCGTGACGTGAGTGCAGTGTCAGAAAAATGACCCGGTGTTCAAAGGGATTGAGCGCGCCTGCAAGGTCCCACAACGGCGGAACAAGCACGGTGACGTGCCGGCCGACACGGCGCAGCTCCTCGAACATCGCCCGGGGGTCATCGACATGCTCCAGGGTGTGACTGCACAGCACGTGATTGAAGGCGTTGTCACAATGTGGCAATGCCGTGACATTTTCCACGATCTCGAATCGCTTCACAGGGCCGTGCTGGACGATATCGGCGTTGATGCCGCCCCCGTCGGTGGTGCCGCAGCAGATGTTGTAGTCCCAGCTCCGCTCTCTGATCACACGGTCCTTGATCAGGCGATAGCTGACGAAATTTCCGAACCAGAGTGCGGCTACGACCAACGCCACAAAGCCAAGAAAATCATAGGATAACGCCACCAATACGCCCGGAATATCCACCTGAATCCTTTATCAGTTGCAACGCTTGCGGTATCTGCTTTTCGCAATTATCACTCAAGAATTGCAGTGGTGCTATTGTCGTGCTCGGTGAGCTCGCCAAACACGAGAGCAATCAATGTCATTACCCGTCACGAACGCAGGCAGACTGGCAATGCTTCAAACGTATGGACCGGTGGCCACCTTGCTTGCGCTCGTGCTGTGCGCGGCCGGTGGCTGCGCTGGCGTCGCCGAGCAGAACGACTACGAGCGCCACACAATGAGCGACCTGCAGGAAGACTGGCAGCGGCCCGGTATCGTGTTGTTCGAGGCCAGCATCTCTGCTGACTATCCCGCCGAAAGCGAATCTGCCGAAGCGGTCAGGATGCAGTGGCTGGATGCCTGGATGCGGCGCGCGAATCTCTGCGCCGCCGGGTGGGAGGTCATCTCACGCGCCGAGATCCCGCCCTCGGAGGTTCACCCGCGACGGCGCAATCTCAGATATGAGGTGCAGTGTGTCAGAGCATGAACCCCAGATCCTGCTGCGCGAAGTTGCCGATGTGCGGGGCCACCAACGGCAGATCAGCCACCTCGATGCCAAACCAGCGCGCCAGCGTCGCGGCATACTGATCCGAAGACACCGTCGGGATGAAGCGCCCGCCGCCTACATCGCCAGTACCGCCGAGCTCGAGCAACGGGTACTCGCCGTAGAGTTCACGACCGAGCACTGATCCACCCAGCACCAACTGCACCGAGCCCCACGCGTGATCGGTGCCGGTGCCGTTCGAGGTCAGCGTGCGTCCGAAGTCGGACTGCGTGAACGTGGTCACCGCGTCGGCGACACCCAGCTCCTCGGTAGCAGAGTAGAAGGCGCTCATCGCGTCGCTGACGTCGCCGAGCAGTCCGGGCTGGAGCTCGATCTGGTCGTCGTGGGTGTCGAAGCCGCCGATAGCCACGAAGAAGACCTGGCGCTGCATCTCCAGCTGATCACGCACGGCAATCATGCGCGCCACCGTGCGCAACTGCTCGCCCAACTGGGAGGCCGGGAACGTGGTCTGGAGTATCGGGGCCTGGTCCAGCGCAGTGGTGACAACATCGACGGTCGATACCGCGCGACGCTGCACGGCGGCGAAGGCACGTTCGTAAACCGAGCCGTACGCTGCTTCGATGATGCGCTCGAAGGCGCGGCGCTGTTCCAGACCAAAGCCGCTGGTGTCGAAACCCAGAAAGGGCACCGGGCCACCCGGCCCCATGACGTAGGCCACCGTCTCACCGCCTGCCTGGAACAGTGAATTGCCGAACAGCGAGATGTTCGTTGCCAGCTGCTGGCCTGCCACCTGCGTGCGCAGCATGTCGGCCATACGCCCTGCCCACCCGGTGGCAGACTGGCTGGCACCCTTTAATGTGTGCCATTGATCCTGCTGATCGTTGTGTGAAAACAGCTGGGGGGGCAGGGCGGCGTTGCCGGAGAAGTAGTCGCTGACACTGACGGGCTGGATCAACGGCCCTACATTGTTGATGATCGCAAGGCGGCCCTGCTCGAACAGACCCTGCAGACCACTCATCATCGGATGCAGGCCGTAGTCCACGCCGTCGGAGGCCAGCGGGCTGATCGGCAGCAGCGCCTCACGCTCTATGGCGAGATTCTGCCGGGATGCCGCATAGACGTCGTACTCGGCGGGACTGCGCGGCACCAGCGTATTCCAGGCGTCGTTGCCGCCGAACAGGAACACGCACACCAGCGCGCGATAATCACTGAAGGGTGCCGGTGCTGCCAGCACCTGCAGCGACGGCCAGCCCGCGCTCATCGCTGCGGCGGCGGCACTGCCTGCCAGCAAACGCCTTCTGGTCAATCGTGTCATCATCGATTCTCGCTCAGCGTTGGTAGGCATATTCGGGTGAGGTGACGACGAAATAGATCGTCTCAGCTACCCGTGCGGTCGAATCCGATACCGGGATGCGTTCAAGCATCCCCGCGATCTCTGTGCGCAGCATCGGCGAAATATCGCCTGCGAGCAGCTTCTCGCTGACCCTGTCGATCAGTGCGTCGATGTCATCCGCGAGCAGCAGTTCCTCATCGATATCGATGGCCACCTGGTCGGGTCGCAGATCGGGATTCGCCGAGTTCTGCACGAAGGTGTAGGCCGCAAGCACGTTCGTAATGAACGTATTCTGGAATTCGGTGGCGATCTGCATCTCCGGGGCCACCAGATCGCGGCTGCCCATCTCGCCCGGTGGCGCATAGTCGGGACTGAAGAAATTGAACACTGACGGTGCCTGCAGCGGCCCCTGGCCGAACAGGACGTACGACTGCCCCAGAGGGTAACGTCCGCTCGCCGATGCACCATCGTAGGCGCGCCACAGCTGGGTGACCCGCAGCAACGGCTCCTTGAGCTTGCCGGCAGTATCTGCAGGGCTTGCAGGGCGGGCTTCCGGATCGAGCAGGATCGCCCGGATCACGGCACCCAGATCACCGCGTATACCCTCGCCATTGTCGGCAAAGGTTTCGGCCACGCGCTGGATGTAAGCCGGTGAGGGATTGCTGGTGACCAGACGCTGGATCAGCTGGCGGCCAATGAACGGGCCGACATTGGGGTGCGTGAAGATGTTGTCCAGCGCATCGGCGAGATCCTGCTCGCCGGTCTGCCCCCCCGGAAGCACCAGCCCGTTGAGGAGCTGCTTGGGGTCGGTGTCGTGGAAGGCGGGATACAGCTGCATGCGCTGGGTCTGGTTGGTGATCGTCGGCCGGGCTCGCTCAAAAGTCAGAGCGCCGGCAAAATTCCAGCCTGTAAAGACATGGGCGAAGCCTTCCACCACCGCTTGGTCGTAGGTGGGAATCGGCTGGCCGGCGCTGTCGGTGCGCACGCTGCCGTCGATCGCGAGTTCCACCAGGCCGATGCTGAACAGCTGCATGAGTTCACGCGCATAGTTTTCGTCCGGGCGGATGTTGAGCGCCGGGTCGGGCTTGCGATTGCCGCGCATGCTCAGGTACACCCCCATGGCCGGGTGCAGCGTGACTTCCTCCATGAGGACGCGGAAGTTGCCGAAGGCGTTACGCGCCAGCGTGTCGTAGTAGTCGGCCAGCGCCCACGGCCCCTGCACCAGCACACCGAGCTGAGAGACGACCATGATCTGTGAAAGCGCGAAGGTCACGCGTTGGCGCAGCTGGTCGGGCCCATGCAGGGAATTGCGAAACCAGATGTCCACGCGGTCTGCCTGCAGCGTGAAGGCCAGTGCCTGGGAAGTGGATTCGATCTCGAGGATGTGGGGTAACTGCAAGGATGCCGGCGTATTAATCTGCGCATCCAGCCAAGCGTCGAGTCCTACGTTACGAAGCTGGTCAGCGTCGGCCTCGGTGGCGCCGAAGGTTGCCTGATTGAGAAACCTGAACGCCTCTGCCTGGGAGACGGCCGGGGGTGCAGGTGGCAGGGGCGGCGGTGACACGACCCCCCCGGCGCTGTCGTCTGACCCCCCGCCGCAGCCAGCCAGCAGCAATAGCATCGACAGCGTGAGCACGGCCAGGCCCTGCGCAGCTCGTGGCGCGTTGTCAACGCTGGCCCTGGAGTGATGGGCGGTCACCGTCGGTGTCCTGAAGCTGCTCACGCAGTGTGTCCCCCAACTTAAGTTGACTACCAGTTACCACAGGTGTGGTTCGAAACGTTACCTGAAACCTACAACGCCAAGCGCGCAAAAAGGTTGACGGCCCGCGAGAAAGCAGACTGACTCATCTGGCGGTTTAGGCGAATCACGGCTTCACTGTCTGCAGCCTCGATGATAGCCTGGTCAGGTCAGCAGGCAGTCTCGGCGTGCAGGCGCGACTCCTTTAGGCTGCGAGCAGGTCCGCTGGAGGTCGAAAGGTTGCGCCTGCCGACCGGCCGGCGCAGCATCAACCTACCTGCCATCGACCGCGCCATACGGGGAGGAAGTCCTGCAGCAATTTCTGGCCATGGGGTCTGCACTGTTCGACGCGCCAGACGGTCCGGCGCGTTACGCACGCCCGCGGCATTGCGCGGGTTGAGCCGCCTCTCGACCCCGGCGGAACCGATATACGGCCGAGCCTTCGTGCTGTGCGCGGCCGGGTTCGGCCTGATCGGTGTGGCCGCAGGCGCGTTCGGTGCCCACGCGCTCACCGCACGGCTCGAGCCACGCATGCTTGAGGTGTTCGAGACCGCCGTGCGCTATCAGATGTACCACGTACTTGCATTACTCGGCGTCGCGTGGGTGTGCCAGCAGACGCGTGCTCGCAGTGCCATGATTGCCGGCTGGGCGTTCGTCATCGGCATCGTGCTGTTTTCCGGATCGCTGTATGCGATGGTGTTTACCGGCGCGCGTTCGCTCGGTTTCATCACGCCCATCGGCGGCGTGGCCTTCATCACAGGCTGGGCCGCTTTGCTGGTCGCTGCGATACAAGGAGTTCGCGATGACTGAAACCACTGGCCGATTCGACCCACTGACGCTGTGTCGCCGCAGGCTGCTGAAGGGCGTGGGCGCCCTGGCTTCGCTCTCGGCGCTGGGGGCAGCCGCCCGCGCCCAGCTTGGTCGAAAGACCTGGGATCTCATCGTCATCGGGGGCGGCACGGCGGGCCTGCCTGCCGCCATCCGTGCCGCCGAACGCGGCGCACGCGTGCTGATCATCGAGCAGGCC
>JBGTIC010000194.1:0-4079 GCA_041745895.1 Gammaproteobacteria bacterium | reverse complement strand
GTCCCGGACTCGCCGACGAGCGGCGCACTGCGCTGCTCACCGAGCTGGCCGGTGCGATTGCGCCGGACACCGTGGCCACGCTGTCCGGCAGCGACGGGCAGAACTTTCTGCTGCTGCTGGCCGAGTACTCGCGGCTGAACGTGCTGCCAGAGATTTCCGTGCTCTTCGATGAGCACAAGGATATCGAGGAAAACAGCGTCGATGTCGACGTGACCTCCGCCACCGAGCTCGATGCGCCGGTACGCAAGGCCATGACCGCGGCGCTGGAACAGCGCCTGAATCGCAAGGTGCGACTGAACCTGGCGGTCGATGAAGCACTCATCGGCGGTGCGATCCTGCGCGCCGGTGACCTGGTCATCGACGGCTCGCTGAAGAGCCGGCTGGGCAAGCTCGCGACCTCCCTTATTCGATAATTTAGAGGATCCACCATGGCCCTGAAGGCTTCTGAAATCAGCCAACTGATCCGGGAGCGCATTGAGAAATTCGATGCGTCGGCCGAAGCCCGTGATGTCGGCACCGTGATCGCAGTCACCGACGGCATCGTGCGCATCCATGGTCTGCAGGGCGCCGCGTACGGCGAGATGCTGGAGTTTGCCGAAAACACCTTCGGCTTGGCGTTGAACCTGGAGCAGGACTCCGTGGGTGCGGTCGTACTCGGCGACTACAAGCACATCTCGGAAGGCCAGCAGGTCAAGACCACCGGCCGCATTCTTGAAGTGCCCACCGGCGAGGCACTGCTCGGGCGCGTCGTGGATTCTCTGGGTATTCCGATCGACGGCAAGGGTCCGCTGGAGGGCAACTCCGTGCTCTCGCCGATCGAGAAGATCGCCCCGGGCGTCATCGAGCGCCAGTCGGTGACCCAGCCGGTACAGACCGGCCTGAAGGCCATCGATGCCATGGTGCCGATCGGTCGCGGCCAGCGCGAGCTGATCATCGGCGATCGCCAGACCGGCAAGAGCGCAGTGGCGATCGACACCATCATCAACCAGAAAGGCACCGGCATAAAGTGTATTTACGTGGCCGTGGGCCAGAAGAACTCTTCGGTGGCCAACGTCGTGCGCAAGCTCGAGGAAGAAGGCGCGATGGAGCACACCATCGTCGTGTCCGCTTCGGCCTCGATGTCGGCGGCGATGCAGTAAATCGCACCGTACGCCGGGTGCGCCATGGGCGAGTACTTCCGCGATCGCGGCCAGGATGCACTGATCATCTATGACGATCTGACCAAGCAGGCCTGGGCCTATCGCCAGGTCTCGCTGCTGCTGAAGCGCCCGCCGGGCCGCGAAGCCTATCCGGGTGACGTGTTCTACCTGCATTCGCGCCTGCTCGAGCGTGCCGCGCGCGTGAACGCCGACTACGTCGAAGCTTTCACAAAGGGCGAGGTCAAGGGCAAGACCGGCTCGCTGACCGCACTGCCGATCATCGAGACCCAGGCCGGTGACGTCTCGGCCTTCGTGCCCACCAACGTCATCTCGATCACCGACGGTCAGATCTACCTGGAGACCGACCTGTTCAACGCCGGTATCCGCCCGGCCATCAACGCAGGCCTGTCGGTCTCGCGTGTGGGTGGTGCAGCGCAGACCAAGATCATCAAGAAGCTTGGCGGTGGCGTGCGTCTGGCGCTGGCGCAGTACCGCGAGCTTGCGGCCTTCGCGCAGTTCGCCTCGGATCTCGATGCAGCGACGCGCCGCCAGCTGGAGCGTGGCCGTCGTGTTACCGAACTGATGAAGCAGCCGCAGTATTCGCCGCTGTCGGTCGCCGAGATGGCCGTGTCGCTGTATGCAGTCAACGAAGGCTTCATCGATGACGTGCCGGTCGAGAAGGTCGTGGACTTCGAGCGTGCGCTGCACGGTCATGTGCGCGCCAACTTCGTCGAGCTGTTCGACAAGATCAACGTCGCTGGTGACTACAACGACGAGATCGCAGGCGAACTCAAGGCCGCTGTCTCCGACTTCAAGACCAACGGCGCCTGGTAGGCGTTCCACCCAACGCATCCAGCCAACGGGAATACGATGTCCGGTACCAAGGAAATCCGCGGCAAGATCAAGAGCGTGAAGAACACGCAGAAGATCACCAAGGCCATGGAAATGGTGGCCGCCAGCAAGATGCGCAAGGCGCAGGACCGCATGGAGGCGGGCCGGCCCTATGCGTTGCGCATGCAGCGCGTCATCGGCCATCTTGCCCAGGCCAATCCCGACTACCGGCACCCCTTCCTCGTCAGTCGCGACGTCAAGCGCGTGGGCTACATCGTGGTCAGCACCGATCGCGGCCTGGCCGGCGGCCTGAACGTCAATCTGTTCCGTCGCCTGGTCCCCGAGCTGCGTCGCTGGCAGCAACAGGGCGTGGAGACCGAGCTGTGCCTGATAGGTGCCAAGGCGGTGAGTTTCTTCCGCAGGCTGGATGTGAACATCGTCGCCACCAGCACGCACCTCGGTGAACAGCCGGCGATGGCCGATCTGATGGGTGCGATGCGCGTGATGCTCGACGGCTACACGGAAGGGCGCATCGACCAGCTGTTCCTGGCCCACAACGTGTTCGTGAACACGATGAGCCAGCAAGGCGAGCTCAACAGCCTGCTGCCGGTCGTGGCCGAAGACATCGAGGAGCTTCCGGAGCACTGGGACTTCATCTACGAACCCTCGCCCGACGAGCTGCTCGATGCGGTGCTGGAGCGCTACATCGAGTCGCAGATCTATCGCGCGGTGGTCGAGAACGGCGCCTGCGAACAGGCCGCGCGCATGGTGGCGATGAAGAGCGCGACCGACAACGCCGGCGAGCTGATCGACGGCCTGCAGCTGGCCTACAACAAGGCACGCCAGGCGGCGATCACCAAGGAACTTGCAGAAATCGTCGGCGGTGCGGCCGCTGTCTGACCAGATTATTGGAAAGGATCAAGAACTCATGAGCACCGGAAAGACCGTGCAGATCATCGGCGCCGTCGTCGACGTGGAATTCCCGCGCGACGCCATTCCCAACATTTACGACGCGCTCGTCATCGACGAGGCGGGACTCACCCTGGAAGTCCAGCAGCAGCTCGGCGACGGGGTGGTGCGCACGATCGCCATGGGCGCTTCCGAGGGCCTCAAGCGCGGCATGCCGGTGGTGAATACCGGTACGGCCATCACCGTGCCGGTCGGCAAGGGCACGCTGGGCCGCATCATGAACGTGCTCGGTGAGCCGCTCGACAACGAAGGCGATGTCGCCGCCGAGGCCCAGTGGTCGATCCACCGTCCGGCACCGGCGTTCGCAGACCAGGCCGGCGGCCAGGAACTGCTCGAGACCGGCATCAAGGTCATCGACCTGCTCTGCCCGTTCGCCAAGGGCGGCAAGGTCGGCCTGTTCGGCGGCGCCGGTGTGGGCAAGACCGTCAACATGCTCGAGCTCATCCGCAACATCGCCATCGAGCACGCCGGCTACTCGGTGTTTGCCGGTGTGGGTGAGCGTACCCGCGAAGGCAACGACTTCTATCACGAGATGAAGGACTCCAACGTCCTGGACAAAGTGGCGATGGTGTATGGCCAGATGAACGAGCCGCCGGGCAACCGCCTACGCGTCGCGCTGACCGGCCTGACCATGGCCGAGTACTTCCGTGACGACAAGGATCCGGTGACCGGCAAGGGCAAGGACATCCTGTTCTTCGTCGACAACATCTACCGCTACACGCTGGCCGGTACCGAGGTGTCGGCGCTGCTCGGCCGCATGCCGTCAGCCGTGGGTTACCAGCCGACGCTGGCCGAGGAAATGGGCGTCTTGCAAGAGCGCATCACCTCGACCAAGACCGGCTCGATCACCTCGATCCAGGCCGTGTACGTGCCGGCGGATGACTTGACCGATCCCTCGCCCGCGACCACCTTCGGCCATCTGGATTCGACCGTGGTGCTGTCGCGTGACATCGCGTCATTGGGTATTTATCCTGCGGTGGATCCGCTGGACTCCACTTCGCGTCAGCTGGATCCGCTGGTGGTCGGTCAGGAGCACTACGACGTCGCGCGCAAGGTTCAGGGCACGCTGCAGCGCTACAAGGAATTGAAGGACATCATCGCGATTCTGGGCATGGACGAGCTGTCCGAAGAGGACAAGCA
>JBGTIC010000193.1:0-24534 GCA_041745895.1 Gammaproteobacteria bacterium | reverse complement strand
GCGCCGGGCAGGCCCGCGCGCAGTGTCAGCGCATGGGTCTCGCCGAAACCCAGGCCACCGATGCACAGGCGCTGCCCGGACACCGACAGCGCCACCTGGGCATCGATGCCGACATAAGCGCTGTAGTCGACCGTGGGATCCAGCGGGGCGGAAAAGCCCAGGCACAACAACGGCCGGTCGCTGGCGACGTCGGCGGCGTAGCTCACATAGCTCAGCGGGCGGTCGGCTTCGTCGTCGGTGTCACGACTGGCGGTCCGCTCGGTGCCCGGTTCACTCCCCTGGGCGGGACGGTCCTCAGGTGACTGGCTGCAGCCCCCGGCGAACAGCGCAAACAGGATGGTGAGCAGCAGGCGGCGGACGTGCAGGCGCATCATGGGCTTCGATTTCCAGGTCGGGACCAGGCCGTAAGTCTGCCATGCCGCCCGGGTGGAAATCGTGGCGAATTGTGGCGCGCGGGGCCCGGCTCGCTAGCCCAGGTCAAACGGCTCCGGCCACGAGAGCGCCACTGCACGTGATGCGCACATCAGGTCTCGACGCTGCTCGCGTCTGGATTCTTCCAGGCGTGCCACTTGAGCTTGCGTTTTTCACGTCCACCATTTGCGAAATACACTGCCATACGCAGTACGTACAGGTAGTTCCTGCTGGTCTTGTGTCCTACCGCCTGGTTCGCCGTACGCAGCGCCTGGTAGAGCTGTTCGGCGTCGCGGTCGACCAGATCGTCGATGGAAAACACTTCGATCCGCGCGAAGTCCTCGACGAAAGTGTGGCCGATGCCGGGTATCTGCAGAAGCTCGGACTTTGCCATTCGTCAAGGATATCCGTTCCGGATCACCTGCGCTTCAGTGAAGTGCGATGATGTTTGACTGATGATGGTGTCAGGGTGTGTCCACCCACTGCGATGTGACATCGGAATCGTAACGGATCGAAAGTTCCTGCCGCTCGGTCACGGCAATCCTGTGGCCCCAAGGATCGCGCAACATGAACATGCGCGTCGCCTCACCAGAAGCTGGAGGAGCAGATACAATTGTGGCCCCCGCCTCGCGAGCCCGTGCAAGCGCACTATCCAACTGGTCGGACTTGAAGAACAACAACGAAGGCGGCAGTTTACCCTCGCCGCTGTCGCCGAGAACCCGCATCAGGCCCAGGTTGCCGACGGACAGATTGTCGCTGACCAATACAACCAGTTCCACAGAGCTTCCGGGTGCCAACTCAAGCAGCTTCGCGATGCGCGGATCGGTAATCACCGACTCAGAATATGCCTGGTTGAGATCGAAGACCTGCCGGTAGAACGCTACGGCGGCATCCAGGTCATCCACAAGCAGCACACTACGCCACAACAGGGCACTGTGACCGCCTGTCTGTCCCTCGGCACGCTGATGCTCGCTGCCGGACACGACAGGGGACGTCACGGCGACGGCGGCGAGCAGCGACCAGGCAAGTTTCTCGAAAATGAATCGACACGCATGTTTCATGTTTGACTCCATGCCGGATATGCTTCACGAAAAAGACGAAGGGCTACGCCGCACAAAATTCGAACATTGATAGAAGGAAACAAGCGATGCGACGATTGTGGGTGAGCTTTTGTGTGCTTCTGATTGCCGGTGCGCTCGTCACGGGTGGCTTCTTCGTGGGCCGAACATCGCTTGCGCAACCCGAGGCGAGACTCATCGACGAGGGTGTCGACCCTGCCTGTGACACGCCGGTACTGATGATGGTACTGGGCCAGATTGAGGATCGCGAACCGCTTCGCCGGTACTCCGCCGAACTGGCCAAGCTCTCGACGTATCCGGAGCAGCAGGGCTACTACATCATGGGCCGGCCCTTCGAGGTGTTCGAGGGCACCTGGCCGGACGACCGACTTTTCGTCATAGCGCACTTTCCGTGTGCTGCCGCAGCGCGGGGCTTCTGGTTCTCCGCCGACTATCAGGGGATCCGGGATCTGCGCGCCGGCATGGGGCCTCTCTCGGTCTCCCTTCATGAGCTGCGCAAGCCGCCTGACTGGCTCAGCGGTGAGCCGCCGTTGCGCCTGTTGGGCGAGCGCGGCACGCAGCCGAATCCCTGAAGATCCTTCGCCACAGGAAACGTCCATATGATGCGCGCTGTGATCCGTACGCTTGCGGGCCTGGGTCTCGCACTGCTCATCGCCTGTCAGTCGCCATCGGACGACCGCGCTGCGCCGCCGTCAGCGGCGCCCGCCCTGCAGCTCATCGCAGGTGGCGACACCCTGACGATGAACAACCAGTCTGCCGCGGTGGTGGCGAACGGGCTCGTTTTCACCGCCGGAATCATTGGCATGGATCCGCGGACGATGGGCTTCGCAGCCACTGACATTGACGGTCAGGCTCATCAGGCGTTCGTCAATCTGCGCAATGCGCTGCAAGACGCCGGCAGCGACATGCAGCACATCGTGAAGCTTACCGTTCATCTGTCGCGGCCCGAGCATTTTCAGCCCATGAACCGCCTTTATCTGGAATTCATGGATGGTCACGAGCCCGCCCGCACCATCGTCGGCTTCCAGCCGTGGAGTGAAGACTTTCTTATCCAGCTGGAGGCCGTAGCCAGAGTTCCCGCGGATTGATCACCGCATAGCGCGGTTTGCACCGCAACGCCCATCATTCTTTCCAGCGGAGATTTTCCAGGTGCAGGGCTGAGGAGTCCGCCAGCGACGTCGGCAACCTCTGTGCATAGATGTTCGGTGGAAAGCGCGAAACGTATTGCTCGTAGACCGGCCGGTAGAGATCCCAGTAGACATCGGGTTGCGACGCACGCTCACGAAGCCGTCCCATCTCAAGTGTTGCGTTGACCGCAGCCTCATGCAGCGTTGCGCTGTGCATTCGATTGCCGCGCGTATCGTAGATGGCTGAGTCGCCTAGCATGCCATTGTCAGGGAAGTAGCCCTTGTTATCCGGTGACAGCGCGTTCGATGCAAACAGCACGAACGCGCCGTTGTAGCGTGCCGTGGCCACGGCATCTTCCATGGTGTAGCCGCCCAGGCCGCTACGAACGAAGATCTCGCCGCCCTTCATGGCCATGCAGCGATACAGTTCCGGCTCTCGATGGACCGAGCTCATGCAAATGTTGCCGATGTCCGTACGCGCAACCGGGATGACGGCATCCTCGCCGTACATCTCGCGGTACTGATCCAGAACATCGAACACGGCCGTGGTGAAATAGTCGGCGTGTGGCATGAGGCGCCGTAGATTCCGCGCTTTCCAGTGTTTGGCGACGATGTCGCCCTGCGGATCCATCAGCACCATCATGTCGATGATGTGGCCGGGCCAGTCCGGGTCGCGACAGTAGCCCCCGAAGCTGATGTAGCACTCGTACTCGCGGCACTTCTTGGCGATCTCCTCAGTTTGCCAGCCGGGAATGTCTATGGCGATGCGCTCGAGGTCCTCCTTGTTCCAGCGATCCCAGCCCTGCAGCATGAATTCGTGAAAACACACCAGATCCTTGCGGCCGAAGTAGCCGTGCGTGGCATCAATCTGCTCAAGCATCCGATCCATGTTCTGCCGAAGGCGCTTCTGCGGATCGTCCATCTCGATAGCGAGCATCGCGGACTGTACGACAGAGACCTGGATGCGGTCCTTTCGCAGCGGGCGGGTGGGGTAACTGCCGTCCGTATTGACCATCTGTGGGCTCTGCTGGTCGGTTTCGGCCGCGCCGCCCCGCATGGACAGTCCCATACCGGCAGCGGCCAGCGCGGTGCCGCCCAGCATATGGCGGCGGCTTAGCGTCTTGCGGGAATCCCGTGCTTCGGTGGACATCAATCGTTCTCCTGTGTGCTCACCCTCTTGCGGAGACTAGCGACACCTCGACTTTGGGTGGTAAACAATTGCTAAC
Source organism: Gammaproteobacteria bacterium (assembly GCA_041745895.1). Taxonomy (GTDB): domain Bacteria; phylum Pseudomonadota; class Gammaproteobacteria; order Steroidobacterales; family PWYM01; genus PWYM01. The sequence continues at coordinate 20,691 of JBGTIC010000193.1, read as the reverse complement.
GTCGATATATAAGTTTTTCTAATTTGATATCGCCAGTCACGAAACATAGCCTGATCCGGGGGAGCACAACGCATAGGTTGTCCGGGGAGATGTCCGTGGTTTTTCGTATTCGCATTATTCCGATCGCAGTGAGTGTCGCTGCAACGCCACTTCTTGCTGTCACGCCTCTGCCGATGCTTCAGAACGAGGCATTGGCCTCCAGTACCGGGCTTGACGAAATTGTTGTCACGGCTCGGCGCCGAGAGGAATCGCTTCAGGATATCCCACTGTCCGTGGCGGCGTTCGGTGAGCGGGAGCTTGAAGAGCGCGGGGTGCTCAATCTCTCTGACTTGCGCGCGGCGATCCCGAACTTCGTCTTCGAGGAACGTTCCATCGGTATCGACGAACGGCCTGCCATCCGCGGGCTTATCGAGCCGAACATCACCAGTCCGTTGGAACGTAACGTGAGCTTTTTCGTCAATGGCATTCCTGTGGGTGGACCGACCAACAATTTTCCCCTCGGAGATATCGCCCGCATCGAAGTCATTCGCGGACCACAGTCGGCCCTGTTCGGGCGCGCGACGTTCTCCGGCGCCGTCAACTACGTGACCCGACGCCCCACCGACGAGCTGACCGGGCGGGTAAGCGCGTCAATTGGCGAGCACGACACGTATGAAGTGTCCGGAAACGTCTCCGGGCCGCTGATCGCCGATTCACTGTACTTCAAGGCCGGCTTGCGGACTTCCGGCTATGACGGTGAGCATCGAAACCTGTTTTCCGACCGCCTCTACGGCGGCACCGAAAACCGTTCCGGCTCCCTCGGTCTTCTCTGGGTACCCAACGATCGCTTCGAGCTTGATGTCACGGCGATCTACTCGGAAGACCGCAACGGCCTGGGTGCGTATGGACAGTTTCCTATCGGCTACAAGGGCTGCCTGACGGGGCTGAACCCTGGCCCCGGTGGTCCCGGCCTGCGCTCACCTGACTATGATGTTCGTGGCTGGGTGTGTGGTGAGCTCGAGGCTCGGGACCTTGTGATTAATACCGCCGATGAACTCTTCGAGAAAGGTCCAGGTTACGATCAGGACACGCTTTTCCTGATGGCCTCGGGCAGCCTGGCGTTTGACAACGGCATGGCGCTGAGGCTGTTGACGGGATTTTCGGATCTCGACTACGAGCGCCGTGACAACCAGTCCCGGATTCCGATTCCGGGACTCTTCGGTTTTGCCCCTGTCGAGATTACGGCTCCGCCAACACCCGGCGGCTTTGCTGCATCGCAGGCTGTGGATCAGGGCAGTATCGACACCTCCACGGTCGAGCTGCGGCTGGAATCGGACTCTGAAGCCGCGCTTCGTTGGGTGCTTGGCGCATCCTGGCGCAAGGATGAGTTCGATCTAACCAGACTGGCGGGCGCGAACAACCAAGACCTCCGCCAGCCCCCGTCGTTCGTGACACAGTTTCCGCAGGGCCAGATCGCTGAGAATTACTCGGTCTTTGGCTCGATCGCGTTCGATTTCACGCCGCAGTTGACGGGTAACCTGGAGGTCCGCTACCAGGAGGAGGAGATCACAGATTTCTCCAACGGCCTGCGTCTGACCGGACGGGCGATTCCCTATCGTGATCAGGAAACCTTCGACGCTTTCCTGCCGCGAGTGTCTCTGGAGTACAAGCCCCGGGAAGATCTGCTGCTCTACGGATTGGTTGCGCGAGGCAACAAGCCAGGGCGACCGGAACAGACGACCAACCCCAACCCGAGCACTGCAGCAAGGGTGGAAGAGGAACGAAATACGACCTTCGAAATCGGTGCCAAGAGCCAGTGGATGGATGGCCGGCTAACCGCGAATCTCGCGGCATTCTTTATCGACTGGACTAACGTTCAGGTGCTGTTCACTGAGCTGACGGGCGACACGTCCGTCATTCAGTCACAGATAACCAACGCGGGTGAGGTTGACGTCTTCGGCTTCGAGCTCGAAACCGCTTTCTCACTGACGGACGAGTGGACGATCAACTTCAACTACGGCTACACGAATGCGCAATTCCAGCGCGGCTACGTCACCCCTGAGGCCACCGAACTGCTGGGCGTCCAGGGTGCGATTGACTTCCTCGCAGGCAACCGGCCGCGCTACCTGCCCGAGCACATGATCGCTCTGTCGTCGAGTTACCGTCGCGGTTTGGGGAGCGTGTTGCCCGGCTGGCAATGGTTCGTGCGCGGTGATGCGAACTACGAGAGCAAGAAGTACGCGACTGAGCTCAATACCGCGTGGTACGGGAATGCCATCCGTGTGAACCTTCGCCTGGGCATCGAGAATGACAACTGGACCCTGGCAGCCTGGGCGCGAAATCTTTTCGACGACGACACCTTGCTCTCATCGGGTCGCTTCACCAATCTCAGGTTCGGTGACCCGGATCCGACCCAAGCGTTTCTTCCGGGCACGCTGTCGCGGAATTTCGTTGCCGAGGGTACGCTTGCACGTGGCCGGCAGGTCGGAGTGTCTGCGAGCTACCGTTTTTAGGCACGCGGCATGAGCCGCTGTCGGGGCCGCGTTCCCACCCGGCTCATGATGTTCGTCGCGGCTTTGGCGGCTGTGTCCGGGTCCACTGCTCAGGCGGCCGCTGGCCCGAGCGAGCACGTCGAGCCGACACTGGTGCCGCGGATCGTGCTGGATCAAACTGAGCTGACGAGCGCAGACGCGGAAATCCCTACGGATGTGCGCCGCGTTCGCACCTCCAGGATCATCGAAGCCGGTGCGCCAGGGACCACACGCGTCGCCTACGTGCAGGAGGAATGGCGCGCCACCGAGGCCGAGTGGCCAGTACAGACCGGCCTTGTGCAAAAGGCGGTGACCTACGCGCTCGGTGGTCTGTTGAAGCTCGACGACCGACATCGCCGGCTCGACGCGCAGGGTGTCACCCACGGCGACTGGTACTCCCGTCTTGAAGGTGTTCGAACCGAAATGCTACCCAGGCTGGAGTTCCGCGTTGGTGCAGTCCTTGATCTTGAATTCAGCAGTGTGACCGAAGACTTCCGCACGGGTGTAAGTACGCGCTACGGCCACATCTATCGGCTGGAGGCGGTTGAGCGTATGGCAGCGCACGACTACTGGCAGCGCGTCGCCCCGCCGGATGGGGATCTGACAGATGTCGGCGATGTCTGGCGATTCACTCTGGACTGGACCATTTTCGACGAATCCGGCGACCAGTTGAGCCGCCGCGTCCGGGACTACTTCCTGTCGTCGGCGCTCGGGTACGTCGTTCCTTGCTGTTCGGATTCGGACAGCACGCTGCAAGTGCTTGCGCTGGTGGCGATACCTGACAACACTGGTGCGCGATGAGACCTTACTTTCGCTTTCTTGCGCTGCTGGCATGCCTGGGTGCGCTGAGCGCCGCTGCAGAGCCCAGCCGCGACTGCGCTGAGTGTCCGGCGTGGGCGCTGGTGTCTGCAGGTGACTTCGAGATGGGGTCAACGCCCGAAGAGCTTGCAGAATATGGCGTCAGCGAACGGTTCGGCAACCGTGAGCAGCCGCGCCGACCGGTGACGCTGCCGCAAGATTTCGGCCTGGGTATCTACCCCGTGACCCGCGGTGAATTCTCGGCTTTCGTAGAAGAAACCGGCTATGCAATCCCATCAGGATGCACCACCTTCGACGGCGAAACCTCGAGTTTCGCAGTCGATCCCTCACTTTCATGGCAGAACCCGGGATTCGCTCAGGATGACAGTCATCCTGTCGTATGCGTTGCACGCACCGATGCCATTGCTTACCTCGATTGGCTGAGCGAGCGCACCGGAGAGGCGTATCGACTGCCCACCGAAGCGCAATGGGAATATGCCGCACGCGCTGGCAGCGCTGCCCCGCAGCCCTGGGCAGGGGGACTGGCTGCAGCCTGCCAACACGTCAATGGGGCAGATCAATCCCGCGCCGCGCTGCCGCACTTGCCGCCGCTGCTCGACTGCGATGATGGCTATGCCCACACATCGCCCGCTGGTGCGTTTCCACCCAATGCCTTTGGCATTGCAGATCAGATCGGCAACGTGCGTGAATGGGTTGCGGATTGTCATGTTGAAACCCTCGAGCAGCTACCCGCCAACGGCGCAGCCGTGGTCCTTGATGAATGCGAGCGTTTCAGCCTGCGCGGTGCCAGTTTCGACTATCCGATCAATCAGCTGAGAAGTGCGGTACGTTATCGCTATCCGGCCGAAACGCGTTATCCGAACATCGGTTTCCGCATTGCGCGCGAGCACGGTCCACCCGCTGAGGTATTGCCTGAGGGCGCAACCGGACGCGCCATCACCCTGGGTCCGGTACAGGGGCAGCGGCACATGGTGGTCGCCGCAAATCCGCACGCCGCATCGACCGCGCTCGAGATCCTCGATGCGGGCGGCAGCGCGGTTGACGCGCTTATCGCCGCGCAGCTAGTGCTCAATATCGTCGAGCCGCAGTCCTCCGGAATCGGGGGTGGCGCCTTTGTGTTGCACTGGGATGCTCGCCGGAAGGGCCTTGTCAGCTACGACGGCCGCGAGACCGCGCCGGCTGCCGCGCCCGAAGACATGTACCTCGATGGCGATGGCAATCCGATTTCTTTCGCCGAGTCCGTGCCCGGTGGTCGGGCGGTTGCGGTGCCCGCCATGCTCAGGCTCATGGAGGCGATGCATCGCGATCATGGAAGACTGCGCTGGGCACGTCTGTTCGAACCCGCCATCCGTATCGCCGAACAGGGCTTCGAGGTCTCCCCAAGACTCGAGCAACTGATCACGATGACGCAGGATGGGCTACGACGACATGCCTCGACGCGTGCCTATTTTCTCGATGATGACGGTAAGCCGCTGCGTGCCGGTCACCTCCTGCTCAGTCCCGACATGGCCACGACGCTTCGATTGCTGGCCAGCGAGGGCGCCGACGCGTTCTATCGCGGGCCGCTGGCCGAAGAGATTGTCGAGGCTGTTGTGGGCGATGACGAATTTCCCGGTTACCTGAGCATGGAGGATCTGGCGGCCTACCAGGTCAAGCTGCGCGAGCCTTTCTGTGGTGACTATCGCGCATACCGCGTGTGTGGAATGGGCCCGCCGAGTAGCGGTGGTCCCACGGTGGTGCAGACGTTGGGCATTCTTGAGCACTTTGATCTGCGCGGCAGCGGCGCCGGGTCCCTTCAGGCGGAGCATCTGCTCCTCGAGGCCACCCGCCTGGCCTTTGCGGACAGGGCCCTCTACGTGGCTGATCCGGACTTCACTGCACTTCCGGGTACCGGACTGATTGATCCGGCTTACCTGACCAATCGGGCACAGCTGATCGACCCGGATCGTGCGGCGCAGAGCGTGCGAGCTGGCAATCCGCCGTGGCGCGGCGCTGTTGATTATGCGCCGGACGATTCCTCGCCGCTTCCGGGTACCACGCATCTGTCGATTGTCGATGCTCGCGGCAACGCTGTTGCGATGACTTCCACGATTCAGGCGGGTTTCGGTGCGCGGCTGATGGTAGGAGGCTTCCTGCTGAACAACGAGATGAGCAATTTCTCTTTTGCGCCAGCGCGCGACGGCATACCAGTGGCAAACAGGATTGAAGGCGGCAAGCGCCCACTGTCCGCCATGGCACCGACGCTGGTGTTCGACGCGCAGGGGCGCCTGCGCCTGCTGACCGGATCGCCAGGCGGCCCTGCAATCATTCCTTATGTCATCCGCTCGATCGTGGCGGCGCTGGACTGGGACATGGACGCACAGGAGGCAGTCAGCCTCCCGCATGTCATCACCATCGGGCCAAATCCGTTTTTTGGTGAAGCCGCTTTTCTGGAGCGTGGTACAGAAGCCGAATCACTGGCCGACGGGCTCGAAGCCAAGGGGCACCGGGTCAGCATTCAGAACGCGAACTCTGGCAGTCACATGATCCAGATCATAGATGGCAGCCTGCAGGGTGGGGCTGATCCCAGACGAGAAGGTGTGGCCTTGGGGCGTTAGAGCCCAAGCGTGCCGTCCTGCACGGCTGCTGGCTTATGCGGACTTTAATGCGTTCGCGGGTTTGCCGATCCGGGCCGGTGAGGCGACTGATTGAAGGAGCTGTTCAATGCATACCAGGTTTCTTTTTCTGTTCATGTGCTTAGTCATGGGTGCGGCTGCCGCGTCGGGACCTGCCTATGCCAACGGATTCACAGAAGAGATCTTCGAAACCTTCGTGGACTCGAACATGGGCCTCGATGGGTCTCCCGTCTACTATTACTCGACCGGCACAATGCGCGAGTTTCCGGGGGGACGCCTGCTCGCCCATATCGAAGGGGTGGACATGGCGCGCCTGTTGCACAGGGACGAAGACGGCACCGTGCACAAAGCCGCGCGAAAGATGTACATCCTGCGCGACCCCGAATCCGGCGACGTGATCGACACCATCGACGGACAGCCCAACGATCGCTACTTTTATCCCTATCAATACATGACGTTTCGCCTTGTCGATGACAGGCTGAAAGGCACCTCCACGCAGGGCGCCGGTGAGCGGGTTTTTACTGTCGACATCGGAGCGAACTTCCAGGCGCGCAAGGTGGGTGACACGACGGTGTTCACCGCGCCCAATTTTCGGGCCTTGCCCGATGGCACCGGCAGCTTCGAGATGTATGAGTTCTGGGTACCGCCGCGCAGTGCTGAAATCCAGCCGCCCGCCACCCTTACACTCACGCTGGTGAACTGGCATCCCCTCGGCGAGGGCAAGCCCGTATATACCCACAGAACCACCTGGCGTGTGGATGAATTCGCCGAGCTGCCTGAGCGCCTGCGAAGCTACATCAAGGAAAAGGCGCCGCTTTATCGGGAGCCGCCGAAGGACATGGCGGAGATCATGCGTCTGCAGCGCGCACCCCGATAGCGAAGCGTCGGGAGCTGCGCTAGTCCGGCGCGCTTACTAGCGAGGCTTGGAATATCACCACATCATAGTCCCCGCTGTTCTCCCGCAGCGGTTTGATCTCGCGTTGATACTCGTCCGAGTGCCAGAAACTCAGCAGGGCCTCGCGTGTATCCCAGGCCGAGACGATCAAACGCTGTGCCTTTGGCCATTGGCCCTCCAGCAGCTCCTCGGGCCCGCCGAGCATCACGTAGCGACCGCCAAAGCGATGCACCAGCGCGTGAACCGCCTGGCTATACTTCGCAAGCGCAGGCGTCATTTCCGGAATGTTTGCGATGACGACCAGATAGTGGGTCACAGGTGGGTCTCCGATGGGATCACTGTTGGGCTTGAAACACTTCGATTCGAAAGCCCTCCGGCATGGCCAGGACGCAAGCGCGGGATGCGCCGCCTGCCGGTCGCGTGAGCTTGGTTGGGGCGCCCAGCCTTTCAGCGCCATCCGCGCGCGCGTGCACCATGTCTACATCGGCGACCGGGAAACTCCAGGCCGCCAGGCCGCGTGAGGTCGGGCCGGACGGATGCTCCGGGCTGCGCGCGCCCGACATGAGTTGCATCAGGATCACATAGCCGGACTTGGCACCAGGCGAGAACCATTGCTGAAACAGGAATTGTGTCCCCGCCGGGAGACCCATGCCACCGTCGGGTCCGCTGCTCTCCATCAGCAACTCACGGCGCAGTTCCAGGCCCAGCACCCGCTCCAGGAACGCCCCACTGCGTTTCGCATCGGCCACCATCATGCCTGTGTAGGCCGGGCCGCCGGTATCCGTGCGCGTATCTAGCGGCGCGACCGGGGTCATCTCGCCGCGATCGATCGCCAGCGCAAGCACGCCGTCCGGCGCACGGTAGTGAGTTTCCTTCACGTCGTAGTAGCCGCCAGAGCCATTCGCCATCCGCAGGATCGAAACGCCGGCGTGAGCCGTCCAGCCCAGCGTGCTCATCCTGGCTTCACAGCGCTCGATTTCCCGCACGGCAAAGCCCAACGACAGGGGGCCGAACAGCCGGCTGTCATGACCGGGCCGCGACAGCGGTGTTACATCGGGCACGCCTACAAGCACCAGTTTCGGATTTCCGCTGACACCGGGTCTCGCAAGCACCTTCATCGGCAACGGACCATCACCGGGCAAACCATAATGACTTCGCAGCACGGCGGCGGCACGCGCATCAAGTGACTCGGCGGAATGGACTTCCATCGCCAGACCGTGGGCATAGAACTGCACGGCAGCCGGCAGGTCCGCGGTGGTGATCAGCACGCTGTCGAGTGGGCCCGCAGCGTTTGGCCGCACGCAACCCCTGGGTTCGAGTGGATCAGCTGGCTGCGCAGAGACAGTGGAGTCTCCGGCGGCCGCTCCCTGCGGCCTAGGCTGTCGTGTCATCGCCAGGTCAATCCCATGCAAGGGGATCGGTCAACAGGTCTTCCATGCGTTCGCGACTGTGAGCGACAAAATGTTCCGGCAGATCATCGAGCCGGTAACTGCCCATCCCCTGGGTCGACCAGACCTGATTGCCCTCGAAGTCATCGGGCATTTGCAGCCAAGTCTGGAACTCGGTCTGGCTGGTCCAGCCGTAAGTGCTGGGGATATACGTCAACTCATCATTGAAGAGATCGTCTGCACGGCAGGTCCAGACATCCAGTGTAAACTCGGTGCGTCCCTGGTCTTCGCCCGGCGGCGTCCAGCGCGTGAAGGCATGGCGTGACACCCACGCTGTGTCGCCGAAAAACGCGTACTGAAGCAGTGTCGGGCGACCGAAGACCGTGCTCCGCATGTCAAAGTTGGCGCGTACCTCTGGACCGTTGGGCGTCAGCACGCTGCCGGAGATTCCGGCGCGGAATGCCGGCACGGGAACCGTCTCTCCCGTGTAGGGGTTTTCGAACTCATCGAGGAATTCGCCGGTCTCCGGATCGGTATAGAACAGCCAGTTGCGCGAGCGTGTTTCGATATTTCCGTCCTCACGCACGCGCGAGCGGCGAAGACCACCCCCCTCGAAGGTGTACATTCTCTTTCCGTAGGCCTCGATCGGCAGGCCTCTTCCGGCGGCGATACCGACGACCTCACCCTGGCGATAGCTGTAGCTGATTCGCCCGGAGATATCGCCCTGCAGGCGCGCCAGGACCATCGTGTTGAACACCGGGTCTTGCAGGTCGACGCCCGCGGGTACGCGACCGCTCGCATGGCGCGCCAGGACCGGCACCCCGGCAAACATCGCCGCGCTGGTGACGCTCGTGACCATGGCAATGCCGAGTGCATCTCGCCGGTTTATCAGGGGGTCGGGTCGTTTTGTGGCTCGGTTCATCGTTATGTCTCCAGGTCAAGCATCGACACTTGCTATAGCCATTCCATCGCTTCCAGGGCAGCCCGCTCGCCGGACTCCATGGCGCCTTCCATGCCGCGCGACAGGGCCGAGGTGTGCTCGCCGGCGAAAATCAACCGCCGATACGGCTGCCGCAGGACCTCGGCATAGCGGGTGATCTGCCCCGGTGCCCAGCACGCATAGGCGCCGCCGGCAAACGGGTCTCTGGCCCAGGAATGCACCTTGACCGCCTGCAGCGCGCCGCGCGACGCGGGCCTCATCTGCTCGACCGCCGCTGTGACCTGGGCCGCAGCTGCGTCCGGGGCAAGACGGTCAAGGCGATCGGCCTGAAAGCCGTTGACGAATGCCAGCAGACTTGTCACCTCGTCCGGGTCGTCGCCATAGCGCAGGGCCAGGAATCTTCCAGCGGCCGTGTCGGTCCACATTGACGGCGGCAGCTCGTCGTCTTCCCAGTACGGACGCCTGGCTGTGAAGTGAACCTGAAACACCCGGTTGTAGGCCAGTTGGCCAATGGCTTCCTGCTGACGTATCGGCAAGCCGGGATAAAACCGCACCAGGCGCAGTGCAGAGGCTGGCAGCGTACATATCACCGAGCCCGCCGAGTAGCGTTGGCCGGCGGCGGTGTGAACGCTCACCTCGGCGTCATCCAGCTCTATGCCCGTGACGATCTCCCGCAAGTACACTTCGCGTTGCAAAGACGCTGCCATGGCCTCGGGGATCCGCTGATTACCACCCTCGGCAGCCAAAGGCCCGCCACCGCCAGCGAGTATCATCAGCTCGGCATTGCGGTAGATGTGGAAGAACATCATCGCGGAGAGGTCATGCGCGCTGTTGCCATACGACGGATTGGTGGCAAAAGCCAGTTGCAGTTGCTCGGGGGTCCAGCCGTGTGTGCTCAGGAATTCCGCTACCGGGACGTCGTAGTCGGAAAACTGCGGATCCGTCCAGGCGGCGGCGTCGGGCAGGGGGTTATAGGCGCGTAGGGCGGTAAAGGGCAGGAACCAGGGCATCATCGCGCGCAGCTCACCTGCGAGCGGATTGAGCGTATGACGTTCCCACGCCTCCGGGAGGATCGCCTGACCGCGAAGGTGGATCATCGACTGGCCGGGGACCATTTCCGTGCGCGGCCGTTGCGCGGTAAGGCCGACGTCAAGACGGCGGCATACCTCGACCAGGCGGGCGTAGCCGGCACCAATGCCGCTGCCCCCAGCCTCCGGTGCGCCAGGCAGTTCGTCCAGGGTATACAGCCGCCCGCCGATGCGCTCGCGCGCCTCCAGTATGCGAACGCTGGCGCCCTGCTCCTCAAGCAGCATCGCCGCATACAGGCCCGACAGGCCGGCGCCCATGACCAGCACATCGCTGCGCTCGGCCGAGCGCACCCGCTCGCCACCGATCGCGGTCGTAGCGCCGAGTGCCAGCCCGGCGCCAAGGAACTCACGACGATCCATGCGCGTACGGATCATCGCTCAGAAACTGCGACGAGAGGTTGTCTTTTCATCCATGATTGGCCCCGGCACCGGCTCTCACTCGCAAACCCGCGACTGCACAGTCTCAGCAGGCATAAGCAAAATATCTTCATTACTTCGCTCCATCAATTAAGAAGATCTTGAAAAGGCTGTGAAGTAGCGCTAGCGTCTGCGTGACAGGTAGCGTCATCCCATTGCCTGCAATACTCTGGAGTTTCGGCCGTGCCACGCCGCCTGCCGCCGCTGAACGCGATCCGGGCCTTCGAAGCTGCCGCCCGCCATCTGAGCTTCACGCTCGCGGCCGCCGAACTGCATGTGTCCCCCTCGGCCGTCAGCCAGCAGATCAAGTTGCTGGAGCGCTACCTGGGCGTCACCCTGTTCGACCGTGACCGCGCACGCGGCCTGTCCCTGACGCGCGCGGGCAAGCAGGCCGCGCCGGGTCTCCGGCCCCTGTTCGACTCCCTCGCCCACGTGTTCTCGGAGATCGATAGTGAACGCGGCGATCGCACGGTAACGCTGCTGGTGTCACCAGCGTTGGGAGCCACATGGCTGTCGCCGCGCCTCGCCGGGTTCACAGCGCAACATCCCGATATCGATGTGCGAATCTGGGTCAACAGCACGCTGACGCCCTCAGCCCAGACCGTACCGCACGACCTGGCCATCTACTATGGCGAGGGACCCTATCCGGGCCTGCGCGTCGATTTGCTGATGAGCGAAACCATCTTCCCGGTGCTCAGTCCCGAACTCCAGATCACGCAGCCCGTTATCGAGCCTGCGGATCTGGCAGGCCACCGCTTGGTCCACGATGACACGTTGATCTGGGATCCGCGCACCCCTCTACTGGGCTTCCCGGACTGGCCAGCCTGGCTGGCCTTTGCCGGTGTGCCGGGATTGGACAGCAATACCGGCCCCCGGCTGCAGGTCTCCAGCACGGTACTGGAAGCCGTCGCTTCGGGCCTAGGAGTGGGGCTGGCGAGAAGTTGCGTGGCCCTGAGCCATCTGTTGTCCGGGCGCCTCGTGCGACCGTTGGAGATCGAGTATCCCCGGCGATTCCCCTACTACGTCGTCTCCGAGCCGCTCGCGCTGGAGCGTCTTGCCGTAGCCAGGTTCCATAGCTGGCTGCTCAGGCAGGGGCGCCACACCGAAACACGACTTAGTGAATTGCTGGGAGCACCATGACCTGCCGGCGCGGGGGGCAGGGGATCAAACGCAACGCCCGGATCACGGCTCGCTCAAAACACCGGCAGATAATGATCCACCAGCAGAAAACTGAACAGCGCCATCAGGTACGTAATGGAATACTTGAACGTTCTCATGGGCAGATCGCTGCGCTCGGAGAACCTCAGCGCAACTGCGTAGTACAGAAACACCCCGCCCAGCAGCAGCGCTCCGATCAGATAAAACATGCCACTCATCCCGGTGATCCACGGCAGCAGCGTGCTCAGCACCAGCAGGACCGTATAGACCAGGATAGACTTTTCCGTATAGGCCACGCCGTGGGTCACCGGCAGCATCGGGATGCCCACCTTGGCGTACTCATCCTTGCGTGCGATCGCCAGTGCCCAAAAGTGTGGTGGCGTCCACACGAAGATGATCAGGAACAGCAGCAGTGCCGGCAGCTCCACGCTGTTGGTCACCGCCGCCCAGCCCAGCACCGGCGGCGCTGCACCGGCGGCACCCCCGATCACGATGTTCTGCGGTGTGGCCCGCTTCAGAAACACGGTGTAGATCACCGCATAGCCGATCAGCGATGCAAACGTGAGTGCTGCCGTCAGCGGGTTGACCAGCAGGCTCAGCATCAGCATCGAGACAAGCCCGAGGCCCGCCGCGAACACATATGCCCGGCGTTCACTGATCTGCCCGCGCGGCAGCGGCCGGTTGCGCGTACGGTCCATCACCGCATCGATGCGCGCATCGAGCACATGATTGATGACCGCAGCGGCTGATGCGGCCAGCCAGATGCCTGCGGTACCGAACAGCAGCGCAGACACCGGCGGCAGGCTGGTGGTCGCAAGAAACATGCCGATCACGGCAGTGAACACGATCAGCAGCACCACGCGCGGTTTGCACAGTTCGAAGTAGTTGCGTGCGCTGGCAGCGTAGGCCATGCGGATCTCTGGGGAATCGTCGAGGTGCAGACGCCAGCCGTCAGCATAGTCCAGCAGGCATGCGCGGCGAAAGCGATGCTTGAAAAGACCATCACGTTCTGCTCTACTCAAATCGGGAGAAGCCAGTCCTGTCCAGGAAAACCAGAAGCCAAGGGACCGCATCAACAGAACACTTAAAGAAATTCGCTCGATAACAACGATTCGTCGAGATCCGCCAAACGAGAGCGGTCGGCGGTGGTCAGTCCGGTCCAGGACATGTGCATTCAGCCCGCAAGACACCGTGCAGCGCATCGCGCGGTGGCCAAGTTGGTCGATGGAGTCGTCCGTAGGGAACTGAGGACTCCGGGTGCAGGGTAACCATTTCAGCTAGAGCCGCAGGGACGGGGCGGAGCGACCCAGATGGCTATTGCGCTCGTCGTGTTGCTGCTGTTGCTTGGCACGGTGGCCTTCCATTTTCTAAGTCCCTGGAACCTTACCCCGCTGGCGTCCAACTGGGGCGCTATCGACAACACCATCCTGATCACCTTCTGGGTGACCGGCATCGTCTTCGTCGCGGTGAACCTGTTTCTCGTCTACGCGATCATCCGCTATCGGTACAACCCCGATCGCCGTTCGAGCTACGAACCCGAAAACAAGTCGCTCGAACTGTGGTTGACCGGCATCACCACGGTGGGGATCGCGGCCCTGCTGGCACCGGGCCTGGTGGTATGGGGTGCGTTCGTCACCGTGCCCGAGGATGCCCACGAATTCGAGGTCGTCGGCCAGCAATGGCACTGGAGCTTCCGATTTCCGGGGGAGGACGGTGTTTTCGGTGCCGTGGATCCGCGTTTGATCAGCGAGGACAACCCGTTCGGCCTGGATCCGGATGATCCCGATGGTCTGGATGACGTGTTGGTGCAAAGCCCCGTCGTGCTGCTGCCCGTCGATCGACCCGTCAAGGCACTGATGCGCTCCACCGATGTGATCCACAACTTCAAGGTGGCCAATTTTCGCTCGAAAATGGACCTGATGGCAGGGCAGGTCACCTACATGTGGCTGACACCCACGCGGGAGGGCGAGTACGACGTCATCTGCGCCCAGCTGTGCGGAATCGCCCATTTCGCGATGCGTGGCCGCGTGCAGATCGTGCAGCCGGATGTGTTCGATGCCTGGCTGTCCACCCATCCCACCTTCGCCGATCTGCAGGCGCGTGCTGCGCCGGATCGGGTCGCGGGCGAAACGCACTACGCCACCTGCACCGCCTGTCACGGCGCGGCCGGCGAAGGCAACCGGGATCTCAATTCCCCGGCCATCGGCGGCATGGACGCCTGGTACGTGCGTCGCCAGCTGGAGAACTTCAAATCCGGCGCACGTGGCACTCATGCCGAAGATCTCTACGGACAGCAGATGCGTCCCTTCGCAACCCTGCTCGCCGACGACGACGCGATCCGCAACGTGGCCGCCTACATCGAGGGCCTCGCGCCGCCGAGACTCGAGCCGACGGTGGCCGGTGATGCGCGACGCGGCCAGCGACTCTATCGCACCTGTGCCAACTGTCACGGCCGCGATGGCCAGGGTATCCGCGCCGTGAATGGACCGGCGCTGGCCGGCATTCATGACTGGTATCACGTCACGCAGCTGGCGAACTTCCGCGACGGCGTGCGCGGTCGTCACGATCAGGACATGTACGGCAACCAGATGGTGGACATGGCGCAGATGCTGGTCACAGAGCGCGATATCCATGACGTGGTGGCCTACATCAACACGCTGGCTGCTCCGGCAAGAACCATGGCCACCGCGCAATTGAGCGCGCAGGGAGATGACTGATGGCACACACCGGGCATGACGCCACCTCGTATGCGCCGCCGGCAGAACTCGGCGAGATGGAGCTCGTTCATCCGAAGACTTTCATCGGCAAGTACATCTGGAGCCAGGACGCCAAGGTCATCGCCATCCAGTACGCCATCACTGCGACCTCCATCGGCCTCGTCGCGCTGGTGCTGTCGATCCTGATCCGTCTGCAGCTGGGCTTCCCCGGCACATTTTCGTTCATGACGCCAAGCAGCTACCTGCAGCACGTGAGCATGCACGGCATGATCATGGTGATCTATCTGCTCACCGCGCTTTTTCTCGGTGGCTTCGGCAACTACCTCATCCCGCTCATGTGCGGCGCGCGGGACATGGTCTTTCCCTATCTGAACATGCTCAGCTACTGGATATACCTGCTGGCCGTGCTGGTGCTGGCGGCAAGTTTCTTCGTGCCGGGCGGTCCGACCGGCGCAGGCTGGACACTCTACCCGCCGCAGGCGATCAGTCCCGGCACGCCCGGCATCGATGGCGGCATCATCCTGATGCTGGTCTCGCTTGCCCTGTTCATCATCGGCTTCACGATGGGTGGTCTGAACTACATCGTCACGGTGCTGCAGGCGCGCACGCGCGGCATGACCCTGATGCGTCTGCCCCTGACCATCTGGGGCATCTTCATGGCCACGGTGCTGGCCATGCTGGCGTTCCCGGCGCTGCTGGTGGCGGCGCTGATGATGATCATGGACCTGGTCGTTGGCACCAGCTTCTTCATGCCCACGATGATGGCGCTGGGTGAGCAGACCGGCTACCAGGATGGCAGTCCGTTGCTGTTCCAGCACCTGTTCTGGTTCTTCGGTCACCCCGAGGTCTACATCGTCGCGCTGCCGGCCTTTGGCATCGTCTCGGACATTCTTGCCACGCATGCGCGACGCAACATCTTCGGCTATCGCATGATGGTGTGGGCGCTGGTGGCCATCGGCGGCTTGAGCTTCGTAGTCTGGGCCCACCACATGTACGTCAGCGGCATGAACCCGTACTTCGGCTTCCTGTTCGCCACCACCACGCTGATCATCGCCGTGCCCACGGCAATCAAGGTGTACAACTGGGTGCTGACGTTGTGGCGCGGCAACATTCAGCTGACGCTGCCGATGCTGTTTTCGATCGCCTTCATCTTCACCTTCATCAACGGCGGCTTGAGCGGCCTGTTCCTGGGCAACGTCACGGTGGACGTGCCGCTGGCCGATACCTACTTCGTGGTCGGTCATTTCCACATGGTCATGGCCGTGGCCCCGATCATGGTGGTGTTTGCAGCGATCTATCACTGGTTTCCCAAGATCACCGGCCGCATGCTGCATTCGGGCATGGGCCACATACACTTCTGGGTGACCTTCATCGGCACCTACGCGATCTACTACCCGATGCACTATCTCGGCTTTGCCGGTGTGCCGCGCCGCTACTACGCCTACGGCGAGACCGGCTTCATTCCCGACTCTGTGGTGAGCCTGAATGCAGCCATCACCATCGCCGCCGTGATCGTGTCGCTGGTGCAGATCCTGTTCATCTACAACCTGGTGTGGAGCACTTTCCGCGGGCGTGAGGCAGGCCCTAACCCCTGGCGGGCCACCACGCTGGAGTGGCAGACCGAGCACACCCCGCCCAGGCACGGCAATTTTGGCAAGGAGCTGCCCGTGGTGTATCGCTGGCCCTATGACTATTCCGTGCCAGGCGCAAAGGATGATTTCATTCCGCAGAACGTGCCGCCCGAACAGGTCGAGATGATGCCCGAGGGGGCCGTCGGGGCAAGCCGGTGACGACGACGCTGGTATTTCTGGTCGCGCTGCTCACGGTGTTCCTTGGCTGGATCGTGCGCCAGTCGATCAACGTCAGGCCCTGGGCGGCCGGGGGACTTCAGCCCGCGGAGACCGATCGGCTGCACCCCTCGGCCACTGCGGCGCGGGTCGGGCTGGGCGTGTTCCTGGCGGTCATCACGTCGTTTTTCATGCTCAGCATCAGCGCCTACAACATGCGCATGCACATGGGCGAGGACTGGGTGTCGCTGTCCCCGCCGCTGTTGCTGTGGATCAATACGCTGGTGCTGCTGGCCGGAAGCTTTGCGCTGCAACGGGCCTGGAATGCCGCGCGCGCGGGCATCGTCGCGCAGGTGATGCCAGCCTTGCTCGCCGGCGGCGTGCTCACCGGCGCGTTCATGATCGGCCAGCTCATCGCCTGGTGGCTGGTCCATGCCGGCGGCTATCTGCTCACCGGCAATCCCGCCAACTCGTTTTTCTATCTGATCACCGCGCTGCATGGCCTGCATCTGCTCGGCGGCCTGGTGGCGTGGTACCGGGTGCTCTCACGCGTGCGCCGCGGCGACCACATCGAGCGCATTCGTGTGGGCCTGGAGCTGTGCGCCCTGTACTGGCACTTCCTGCTGCTGGTCTGGTTCATTCTGTTCGGTTTGTTGCTGACCACGTAAGGATTACGAATCGTGAGCGAGTCTGCGCCCAACAGGACACTTGCCACCGGCATGGAGGGCTTTGTCCACGACTGGTCGTCTGACCAGCAGGCCTTCAAGGGCGTGCCCTGGGGCAAGGCCATGATGTGGATCTTCCTGCTCAGCGACACGTTCATCTTCGCCTGCTTCCTGGTCGGCTACATGAAGGTGCGCATCGCGGCCACCGACCCATGGCCGGATGCAAGCTCGGTGTTCGCGCTCACCTTCATGGGTGTCGAGGTGCCCTTGCTGCTGATCGCGATCATGACCTTCGTGCTGATATCCAGCAGCGGCACGATGGCGCTGGCCGTGAAGTACGGCTACGAGCGCAATCGCAAGAGGACCTTCGCGCTGCTGCTGACCACAGCCTTGCTGGGCCTGACCTTTGTGGGCATGCAGGCCTTTGAATGGGCCAAGCTCATCGAGGACGGCATTCGGCCCTGGGGCAACCCGTTCGGTGCCGCGCAGTTCGGCGCCTCCTTCTTTCTGATCACCGGCTTCCACGGTACCCACGTATCGATCGGCGTGATCTTTCTGCTGATCATTGCCTTCAAGGTCAAACGCGGCTCGCTGGAGTCCCAACGTCCGGGCTTTCTGACCGGTCGCAAGGGACGCTACGAAATGGTCGAAACGGTCGGTCTGTACTGGCACTTCGTCGATCTGGTCTGGGTGTTCATCTTCGCTTTTTTCTACCTCTGGTAGGAGGCTGTCATGGGCGACGCACAAGGTCAGCAGCATCCCCTGAGCACCTATTTCTGGGTATGGGGCGCGCTGTTCGTGCTCAGCGTGTTTTCCTACATGGTGGACATCTCGCCGTTCGAGGGCATGCTCAAGTGGTCACTGATCACGCTGTTCATGCTGCTCAAGGCCGCGCTCATCGTGGCGATCTTCATGCACATGATCTGGGAGCGCATGTCCATTGCCCTTGCGATCCTGATGCCCACGGGTGTGCTGCTGTTCCTGATGCTGCTGATGGCCATCGAGGGCGACTACATCTCGGCCAGTCGGCTGAGTTTCTTCAGTCACTGAGATCCCTTTTTTTTCTCCACGCCCCCCGGCAGGCCAGTCGGTTCGATGTTTCGCGCGCGGCCCAGACGCCCGGCGATCGGCAGTTTGATCGCCAGTCCCAGCGGGTCGACGCCAAAGGTCAGGCCCATGGGCCGCTGATCCGAAGCGCTGCCGTCCTTCCCGGCACGCTGGCGGAATGACCGCAACGCGTCCACGGAACCCTTTGCGGGGATGGTGGTCTGGATTGAAAGTCGCCGCTTAGGTAGGGTTGGCGCCTTCGCTTCAAGCAGCAGGTACCCGCAGATATGACGGCCTATCTCCAGCGCGTATTCAATGTCCGTCGTGATGAGCTCGTGCCGGTCCTGCTGGCCGCCCTGTTCTTCTTCTGCATCCTCACCGCGCTGATGGTATTGCGTCCCGCCCGCGATGCACTGGGCATGCAGCGTGGCATCGAGGCCGTACGCTGGCTGTTCATCGGCACGGCGGTGGTGACCCTGCTGGTCAATCCGGTGTTTGGTCTGCTGGTCAGCAAGTTCCGACGGCTGCAGTTCATCACCGCGACCTATGCGTTCTTCGCATCCAGCCTGCTAGCCTTCTATCTGCTCATGGTGCTGGCGCCCGAGGCCATCGGCATTACCAGCGGCCAGGTCTTCTACGTCTGGTTCAGCGTGTTCAATCTGTTCGTGACCATGGTGTTCTGGGCGCTGATGGCCGATCGTTTCTCGCTCGAGCAAAGCAAGCGCTTCTTCGCGCTGATTGCTGTGGGCGGCACGCTGGGCGCTATCTTCGGGCCATGGCTGGCCTCGATGCTGGCGCGCCCGCTGGGTACCCCGGCGCTGCTGCTGGTGGCGATCGGTTTCCTTGCGCTGGCCGTCTGTGCCGCTTGGGGTGTCGCCAGGACGCAGCCGATCGTGGCCAATGCAGGAGCCTCCGAGGGTGACGGCGCAGCGCCTGCCGAAAACCCCGGCCGGGCGATCATCGGCGGCAGCGCCTGGGCCGGCTTCAAGGCGGTGTTCGAATCACGCTACCTGCTGGGCATCGCCGGCTACATCGTCATCATGACGATCATGGCCACGTTCCTGTATTTCACCCGCCTGCAGATGGTCGCAGCGCTGGGCGACGACCTGGATATGCGCACGACGGTATTCGCACGCATCGACCTGATCACGCAGGTTGCCACGCTGGTGCTGCAGGCGGTCATCGCGGGCCATCTGATGAAGCGACTGGGAGTTCCGATCACACTGGCGCTGCTGCCGATCACGGTGGCGCTGGGCTTCATCGGGCTTGCGATAGTCGGCACGCTGGCGGCCCTGATTGTCTTCGAAGCTTCGTTTCGCGCGATCCAGCGCGCCATCACCCGGCCCGCACGCGAAACGCTTTACACGGTCGTCAGCCGCGAGGACAAGTACAAGTCCAAGGCGTTCATCGACACCTTCGTCTATCGCGGCGGCGACGTGATCGGCGCGCAGGTGGAAGGCTTGCTCGGGCGCCTGGGCATGGCGCTCGCAGGCCTTGCAAGCGTTGCCGTGCCATTGGCATTGGCCTGGGCGGTGCTGGGCATCTGGCTGGGTCGCGCCCAGCAACGGGTGGCCGCCGCTGCTGAACAGTCACCATCTTCGGGTGCCGCGACCGCGCGGCGTACGCCGTTACAAGGAGAAGCGCCATGATGACTCGTCGTGACTATCTGAGACTTTCCCTGGCCGCGGGCGTCGCCCTGGCCGTGCCGCCACGCCTGCTGCATGCCGCTGACGAGCCGCTGTCGCTGCTCACGCGCGCGGTCCCCTCGTCGGGGGAACAGCTGCCCGTCGTTGGCCTGGGCAGTTCGGCGACCTTCGCGCAGGTCGCACGGAGCGAGGATGTCGATGCCTTGCGCGAGGTGTTTCGCACCATGACGCGCCTGGGTGCGCGCGTATTCGATACCGCACCCAGCTATGGCGCCTCGGAGGAGGCGGCGGGAAGCATTGCCAGCGACATGGACCTGACCGAATCGATCTTCTGGGCAACGAAGCTCAATGTCGCCGGGCGCGGCGGCGGTTCAGCCGATCCAGCCGAAGCGTGGGCGCAGATCGAAACCTCATTCGAGCGCATCGGCCTGCCGGTCATCGACCTGATCCAGATCCACAACCTCGGTGATGTGCCCACGCAGCTGGGCATCCTCAAGGAGCTTCGCGAAGCCGGGCGTATTCGTTACCTGGGCGTCACCACGACCTTCGCGCCTCAGTACGGACAGCTCGAGGAAGTGATGAAGAACGAACCGCTGGATTTCATCGGCATCGACTACGCGATCGACAACCTGACCATGGAAGAGCGCATCTTTCCGCTGGCCCGGGATCGGGGCATCGGTGTGCTCGTGTATGCCCCCTTCGGGCGCACACGCCTGTGGGACCTGGTGCGCGGCAAGCAGGTGCCGGAATGGGCTGCCGAGTTCGACGCCAGCACCTGGGCGCAGTTCTTTCTGAAGTTCGTCATCGCCCATCCGGCGGTGACTGTCGCCACGCCTGCGACCAGCCAGGCCCGTCACATGATCGACAACATGGGCGCAGCCGTGGGGCGCCTGCCCGACGAGGCGATGCGACGTCGCATGCGCGAGCACATCGCCGGGCTGTAATTGAAGAACCCGCTGCGAGGCCCGCGACGGCGGCATGTGCCGTCGTCGTCGGGCC
>JBGTIC010000192.1:0-6415 GCA_041745895.1 Gammaproteobacteria bacterium | reverse complement strand
AACAGCGCACGCGCATCGCCCTGCCCCTCCACCAGGATCGGCAGCAGTCCGGCCCCGCAGTCCTGGATCAGGCGGCCGTCGTGCGGCGTCACCAGAGCCGCATCGAGCGCGACATGCGCGCTGCCCAACGTGGGGTGGCCGGCGAAGTCGATCTCTCGTGTCGGCGTGAAGATCCGCAGCCGGTAGTCGGCCTCCAGCCGCGAGGGCGGCAGCAGGAAGGTGGTCTCCACCAGGTTGGTCCAGGCCGCGAAACGCTGCATGTCCTCGGCTGACCAGCCCTGCGCACCGATCACTACGGCCAGCGCATTGCCGCCACCGGCGCGGTTGGCAAAGACATCGAGCTGAAAGTATCTGACGCTGCTCATAAGGCTTAGCTTACCGCAGCGGGCCTGCGCGGGCGAACGAAGCCGCGCTGCCCCATTGTTCGCGAGTTCGCTACCATGGCCGCCCATGAACACCGAGCTGATCATCGTGCTGGTCGTGCTGGGCGTGACGCTGGTGCTGTTCGTCAGCGACCGGCTGCGCCTGGATCTGATCGCGCTGATGGCATTGATGGCGCTCGCACTGTCGGGCGTGATCTCCACCGGCGAGGCAGTCGCAGGGTTCGCCGAACCCGTCGTGCTGATGATCGCCGGATTGTTCGTTGTCGGCGCCGGCCTGTTCAACACCGGAGTGGCCGATGCGATGGGTCGATGGGTGGATCGCGTGGCGGGCAGCAGCCCGGCACGCCTCGTCGCCGTGATCATGCTCGTCACCGCCTTCCTGTCGGCCTTCCTGAGTTCCACCGGTACGGTTGCGGTGATGTTGCCGGTGGTGATGGCCATTGCGCACAGTCGAGGCTTCAGCGCCTCACGGCTGCTGATCCCGCTGGCGTTTGCCTCGCTGCTTGGCGGTATGCTCACGCTGATCGGCACACCACCCAACCTGATCGTCAGCAGCACGCTAAGCCAGGCAGGTTACGAGCCCTTTGGCTTCTTCGAGTTCACGCCGGTGGGCATCGTCATGCTGGCCATCGGCATCGCCTTCATGGTGCTGTTAAGCCCCCATCTCGTGCCCGAACGCGCCGCGCGCGACGGCGCGCAGGTCCATCCCGGTCCGGGACTCACGGAACTGTTCAGCGACTATGGTCTGGCGCGCCGACTCGCGCGTGTGCGCCTGCGTCCTGGCTCTCCGCTGGCCCGACGCAGTGTCGATGACGCAGCGCTGCGCTCCGACTTCGGTGTGACCATCCTCGCGCTGTGCAGCCGCACCGCACGAGGTCGACAGTGGCGGCCTGCAGAGCCGGGCAGCATCATCCGCGATGACGATGAACTCTACGTCACAGGCCACGAAGACCATGTCGTTCGCGCCGCCGAAGCCAAGGGACTGGAGGTCGTGGAATGGGCGCCAGAGCTGCCGGTGCCGCTGCAGCTCGCCGAAGCGCTGATACCCCCGCGCTCGAACTTCATCGGTCGCAGCCTGCGCGAACTGCGCCTGCGCAGTGCCAATGGTGTCACCGTGCTGGCCGAACGCCCTGCACGCCAGGATGCCGGGCCACCTGATCTGGACCATCGACTGGTGGCCGGCGACGCGCTGCTGATGAGTGGCCGACGCAAAGCCATCAGCGCCCTGGCAGCCGCGCGTGATCTCGTCGTACTCGGCGACCTTGGCGAGAGCGCCGATCGCAAGCGCAGTCATGCACCGATTGCTTTAGCCATCATGCTGCTGATGCTGGTCACCATGACCTTCAGCCTGGTCGCCAACGTCATCGCCGTGCTTGGCGCTGCCACGCTGCTGGTACTCACGCGCTGCGTGAGCATGGAGCAGGCCTATCGCAGCATCAACTGGGAGAGCGTGGTGCTGATCGCCGCGATCCTGCCCATGGCCACGGCACTGGACAACACCGGTGGCATGCGGCTGGCCGCCGATGCGTTGCTGGACATGGCCGGCAGTCTGGGACCGATCGCGCTGATGGCCGCGCTGTTCGTGTTCACCTCGGCACTCAGCCAGCTGGTCTCCAACACCGCGACGACGGTGCTCGTGGCACCCATCGCACTGCAAGCTGCTGTGGGCATGGACGTCAATCCCCACGCTATGCTGATGACCGTGGCGATCGCAGCCTCGACGGCTTTCGCCACACCGGTGGCCTCGCCGGTGAATACGCTGGTGCTGAACCCGGGCGGCTATCGCTTCGGGGATTTCGCCAAGGCCGGCATACCGCTGCAGCTGCTGATCCTGATCGCCACGCTGCTGATCGTGCCCTGGCTGTTTCCGTTCTGATCGCGCTCTTCAGGATTCGCCGAAGCGCCGCTGCAGGTAGTCGAAACTCGCGCGCAGGCCCATTGCTTCGCCGCCCTCGGGCCGACCCGGCTTGCCGGAGACGTTCCAGGCCATCACGTCGAAATGCACCCATGGCACTCCGGTTGCGACAAAACGCTCGAGAAACAGCGCGGCGGTGATCGCCCCGGCGTAGCCGCCAGAAGACGAGTTCACGAGGTCCGCCACCTGCGAATCCAGCATGCTGTTATAGGGTGCATGCAGCGGCAGGCGCCAGATCGGATCGGCCACGCGCGCGGCCGCCCCCATCAGCGCATCGGCGAGAGTGTCGTCGTTGCAGAACATCGCGGGCAGATCGGTGCCCAGCGCCACGCGCGCAGCCCCCGTCAGGGTGGCGAAATCCATGATCAGCTCAGGGCGCTTCTCGCTGGCCAGCGCGAGGGCATCACACATCACCAGCCGACCCTCGGCATCGGTGTTGTCGATTTCAACGCTCAACCCCTTGCGTGTGCGAATGACGTCACCGGGACGAAAGGCGTTGCCGGAGATGGCGTTCTCGACCGCCGGAATCAGCACCTGCAGCTGAATCGGCAAAGCTTGCGCCATCACCATGCGAGCCAGACCCAGCACATGCGCCGCACCGCCCATGTCCTTTTTCATCAGACGCATGCCGGACGCCGGCTTGATGTTCAGCCCGCCGCTGTCGAAGCACACGCCTTTGCCGACCAGCGTGACATGCGGGTGGCCGGCCTTGCCCCAGCGCAATTCCACCAGCCGCGGCGCAGACGCACTGGCGCGGCCCACCGCATGGATGGTCGGATGGTTCTGTGCGAGCAGGGCCTCGCCGGTGATGGTCTCGACCTCAGCGCCGAATTCTTCACCCAGCGCACGCGTGGCCGCTTCGAGCGCCTCGGGCAACATGTCGCCAGCCGGCGTGTTGACAAGATCGCGCACGAGGTAGATCGCGCCAAGCTGCGCTTGCAGCCACGCGCCATCACAGCCCTGGGGGAACAGCAGGCGCGCAGGTTTGCGCTTGGGGTCGCGATAGCGTGAGTAACGATAGGCGCCCATGCCCCAGCCGAGCACCGCAAGGTCCTGCCAGTCTCCGGTTGAAGTCCCGCTGAGCCGATAGCGCCCCTCCGGTAGTCGGTGGGGCAAATCGGCAAGCGCTTTAAGGGGATCAGGATCGACGATGAACACGGCACGCGGCAGATCATCACCGCGCGGCAGCCAGGCGAGCTGTCCGGCCTGCGCGAAGAAGCGCGTGTCGCTCAGCCAGCTGCGCGTGTCATCCGACTGGCCCTTCAGCCAGGCGGGATAGTCGTCAGCGCGCACACATTCGAGCAGCGCATCGGCGGACGCGTCGCGAGTATCAAGTGCGAAATCCGTCATATGGGGCCGATGTCCTTGGCCAGTGATTCGATCAGGCTGCGGCTGGCAGCATCGCGGGCCTGCTGCTCCTCGGTCGGAGGCACATAGTCATCGACCTCGGCGGTGCTCAGCAGGCCCTGTTTCGCCAGCAGCAGTTCATGGCTGCGCAGGCGGTCGCGCAGTACGCTCACTTCCATTGCCAGCCGCAGGGCCACCGCCGTGAGCTGGGCAATGTTCGCCGCATCCAGCGGCTGATCCGGACCGGGCGGCCGGTCAGACTGCTCTGCCATGACGCTCATGCCGCCTGCCTGCCGCGAAGCCCGGCCTTGCGTCCGCCAAAAAAGTAATAGGCGCCTGCGCCCAGCGGTTCGTAGCTGGTCAGAATCTCGTCGGGCGCAAACCCGGCGGTCTCGAGCAGCGCGGACACGCTGGTATCGGCAAATCCGCTCCAGAACGGCTCGCCGTTGTTGCGCACCTGCCAGTGATTGGTGACCTGCTTGCTCATCGACAGGCGCTCCGGCTGGTAGGGCACATCGGCATTGAAGAACACACCGCCCGGGGCGAGGATGCGCCGCACCTCGGCAAAAATCTCCGGGAGCAGATCGTGCCAGGTCTCATGGAACAGGATGTGCGAGACGATCAGGTCGAACTGCCCGTCGTCATACCCTGTAGCGCGTGCATCGGCCTGACGGAAATGCAGCGGTACCCGCAGATCCTGCGCCCACGCATGCCCGAAACGCATGAACGGTGCCGAGAGATCCAGCCCATGGACTTCAGCGTCGGGGAAAGCCTGCTTCAGGCCGATGGTCTCGGTGCCAGGGCCGCAGCCCAGATCGAGGATGCGGCGCGGCTTCAGATCCGGGTAATGCTTGTTGAGCACCGAGAGTATGTATCTCGCCATGCCGGGTTCCCCCACCGGCGCGTCGGTCGACAGACCCTTGGCTGCGCGATACAGCTCGACGGTGCCGAAGTACAAAAGCCCTGCAAGCATGTCGCGGTCATCGCGGCTGGCGAAGTACCCGCCGGGCTGACGATGGATTTCCGAATCCGCGATCGGCTTGGGCAGGGTCAGCGCAGGCTGCAGTGACAGGCTGCCCCCGGCGGAGCCCGCAACCTGCTCCGCGCGCGCCTCGAACTCGGGCGATATGCGATTGCAGGTTTGACCAACCGTCTCCCACATCAGGGTTTGGGAGGCATAGACCATCGATCCCCAAAGCTGGAACAGTGGATCGGGCGCGAACAGCGCGGTGCCTTCCTGCCGATCGGCCGGCGCACGCCCATGCTGCGCACGAAACTGTGGCTCCAGCACCGAGGCGTAGCGCGCTTCGAGACTCGCCTCCAGCGCGCCGTTTGCATAGCCCTTTAGTACACCGACGAAACGCTGACGCGCGGTCTCGTCATGGGTGGGTCGATACAGTTCGCGCAGGCTACGCTCACTCATGATCAGTTCTCCAGCCGGCAGCGTGCAGGCGTCGTTGCGAATATCAATAGTGTGTTGCCTGCCGGCAGAAGGGTCAACGCAGCGCAAGCGTCCAGTTCAACAAGTGGTGCACCTGAATCGCTTCATCAGGTCGGCGGCGTGGTGATTTCGAGCGCGACGGTGTCGTAGCTGGTCGAAAACGGCGCTCTTGCATAGGATTTCAGGAACACGGGCGTACCGGCAAGACACCACAGATCCTGGAAAGCATCGTAGCCCGTGCCCGTCGCCTTGGGCAGGTAAGTCAGGTAGTGATCGGCGGGCAGCGTGCCGGCCGGCGTGGCCAGCGCCTCAACTCCGAGATACTCCATGGCAACGCGCACGTGCGTGAAATCCGGCCCAGTACGACCGAAGGGGTCTGCTGAGGTCAAATACACGCCGCTGGCGGGCACCACCTCGCCGGGCCGCGTGCGATCGGCGGCCATCGCAATGAACGCATCACTGGAGACCGCATGCGCGATCAGCGCGCGCACAGGCTCCGGTGCCTGGATGTGCCGGGAGAGTCTGCCATCGCGCACGTTGTAGCCTTCCAGTTCCACCCGTGCATCTTTCACGAGAAACCACGCCGAGCCTTCCGCCACACCCTCGTTGCGCAGCACCACACAGCACTCGCGCGGCAGATAGTCGGCACCCAGCGTGTAGATCGCCGTGCGGATGACGGGCGGGTCAAAACTTTCGCTGTGGGTGTTCATGATCATGCCGCCGTCGGCGGCAAAACTGTAGATCACGCTTTCGCGCCCGCGAACGACAGTGCGTTCCTCAGTCTCGCGTGTGAATTCGATGAGCAGTGACAGCTGGGTGCCGGGTGCGGTCAGCCGGGCAGGATCGCGCATCGCAACCTCGGGCGCGCGCGCGGCGCCAGCCTGGCGCGCCGGCAGCGAGAGAGAGGCTGCCAGGACGCCGCCTGCGCTGATGAGGTCTCGTCTTCGCATCAGCCGTGAGTCGACTGCAGTGTCAAGGCAGAGTTCACGATGTACCTCTCGTCGATGGCCGGGGTTGTGGCGCGCTTTCGGAAGTCTTGCATGTTGGTAATGCTAGCGCCAGGAGGTTCGGGCGTGCACACTGATAGACCCTCCAGCTTCGCGAGGGGACGCGGTGATGCGCTCTCCGCTGACCGTAGCATTCTTGATCTCCGCTGCGCTGCATGCGGCGCTGGCCCTGTACTGGCTGGTGCTGCGCGAGCCGGCCGTTGCGAAGCCGCCCGTGCTCGCCATTCAGCTCATGGATTTTCTCGACGTCGAGGGTGAGGAGGCTGCCGGC
The DNA here is from genome assembly GCA_041745895.1 of Gammaproteobacteria bacterium. Taxonomy (GTDB): domain Bacteria; phylum Pseudomonadota; class Gammaproteobacteria; order Steroidobacterales; family PWYM01; genus PWYM01. The sequence continues at coordinate 51 of JBGTIC010000192.1, read as the reverse complement.
ACGCCGCAGGAACGCACCGCGGCCACCGAGCCGAACACCCGCGAGGCCTTC
>JBGTIC010000191.1:0-3081 GCA_041745895.1 Gammaproteobacteria bacterium | reverse complement strand
TTGCCGGGGGCCTGTGTGCCGGCGCGCTGCTGGCGTGGCTCCTGAGCCAACGCGGACGTAATACGCTGGCGATGGACAACGCGCGTCTGCAGGAGCGCCTGGCAGGCGAGGAGCGGCTGCGCCTGGAGCGTGAAGAGGCGTTGAAGCTCGCCCAGGAACGCATGGCCTTGCAGTTCGACGGGCTGGCCAATGAGGCGCTGCGTCGAGCGGGCGATGATTTCCTGAAGCTTGCCACGCAGCGCCTGGACACCCAGCATGAACGGGCGCGCGGCGAGCTTGGCGCGCGCGAAAAGGCCGTCGAGTCGCTGGTCAAACCAATCTCCGAGGCGCTCAAGCGCACCGAAACACAGATCGAGGCACTCGAGCGTTCACGACAGCATGCCTACGGCAGCATCCAGGCTCAGCTCGAAACCATGAGCGCCACCCAGCAGGCGTTGCAGCTGGAGACACGCAATCTCGTCACCGCGCTGCGCCGACCCGAAGTGCGCGGCCAATGGGGAGAGATGACATTGCGACGTCTTGTAGAACTCGCTGGCATGGTCGAGCATTGCGACTTCGTTGAACAAAGCCACGTACGCACCGAGGATGGCGCGGTGCGGCCCGATCTGGTGATCCACATGCCGGAGAACCGCCAGCTGGTCGTGGACGTGAAAACTCCGTTGGATGCCTACCTGGATGCCGTCAATGCGCCCGACGATGCAGCGCGCGACGCAGCGCTGCAACGCCATGCCAACAAGGTGGCCGAGCGCATACGCGAGCTGGCTTCCAAGGCCTACTGGGCCCAGTTTCCACGCAGCCCGGAGTTCGTGATCCTGTTCATCCCCGGCGACCAGTTCCTCAGTGCCGCGCTGGACCGGCGTCCGCAACTGCTCGATGAGGCACTGCGCCAGCACGTCATCCTGGCCACCCCGACGAGCTTCGTCGGTCTGCTCAAGGCCGTGGCCTACGGCTGGCGACAGCTCGCGCTGGCCGAGAACGCAGAGGAAATCAGAAAGCTCGCGGTCGATCTTTACGATCGTCTCACCAAGTTCAGCGAACATGTCGGGCGCGTGGGCCAGACCCTGGGTCGCAGCGTGGACGCCTACAATGCCGCGGTGGGCTCACTCGAACGCATGGTGCTGCCTGGCGCGCGCAAGTTCACAGAGCTTGGGATCCAGCCGCGCAAGACCTTGCCCACGACCACAGAGGTCGACACTCTGCCCCGTCGCACGCCGGCGTCTGACAGCCTAGAGATCGACAACGGCGAACATCAGAACATCGATGTCACTGCCCATCCGCGCGAAGACGCAGACCCGGCACGCTGAGTCATGAGCGACGCCGTACGTTTACCCGGGCGTGAGCCGGTGGGCCCTGCCGATGGTACGCTCGCCTGGTATGCCATGCTGTTCTGTCCTGCGCCGCAGCGTGCGGCGATCGCCGCGGTGCACGACATCACCGAGGCCTTGCGCCAGATCGCCGAGAAACACACCGAGGAACTGCCGGCGCGCATGCGCATCGCGTGGTGGGGCGAAGAACTCGGGCTGCTGGCTGCAGGACAGGCGCGCCATCCGGCAAGCCAGGCACTGACGCCCCATCTCCAGATGGCTGCCGAGACGAATCCTGCCATCGCCACTGAGATCGCAGCGCTGCTGAGCGAAATGCTCACGGCCGTGGAAGACGATGTGGCAGGCCTTGGCTGCGCCAGTCTCGAGGAACTGCATCGCTATGGCTTTCGCACTCGCGGCATCGAGCTGGCGGCGATCGGCCGCCTGTTCGGCACAACCGACGAGGTCGCAATGACTGTCGCCAAGCACGCCGGGGCCGCCATCGGGGCGAGCAGTGTGCTGAGTCGAATGGGCGCAGACCTGCATCACCGGCACCGGCTGCTTGTGCCCCTGGATCTGCTCGATGATGCAGACATCGGCGAAGACTCCACTGCCACGCCTGCCATCCTCGCACCGATCGTCATGCTTCTGGCCAATGACTGTGAGCAGTCTGCGGCACAGGTGTTCGAGCGCACCCGCAACCAGGAGCGGAGCCTGCGCCTTGCGCACCTGCTCGTGGCGCTGCATCTTGACCAATGCCGGTACGCGGCGCGGCGCTACCGCGTGCGCGTGCCCGAGCAGCCGGTGTGCACCGGGTCACTGCGCAGGCTGTGGGTTGCGTGGCGTACGGCGCTTGCGAGTAAACGGGAAATAACATGAAACATACGAAGGATATTGTTGATTTTGAGGAATATAACCCAGGGAAGAATCTGCTTTCCGAGCGCGTCATTCTCGTCACGGGCGCAGGCGACGGTATTGGCCGCGCGGCCGCGATGAGCTACGCGCGCCATGGCGCCACTGTCGTGCTGCTAGGTCGCACGGTGAAGAAACTCGAGAAACTCTACGACGAAATCGTGGCCGCAGGCGGACCACGTCCATCGATCGTGCAGATGGACCTGGCCAAGGCACAAGGCGAGCACTACCAGGCCTTGATCGATGGTTTGAGTGAAGAGTTCGGGCGTCTCGACGGTCTGCTGCACAACGCCGGCATCCTCGGCGACATGACGCCCATCGAGCATTACGACATCAGCACATGGCAGCGCGTGCTGCACGTGAACCTTACGGCCGTGTTCGTACTTACGCGCAGCATGATGCCCTTGCTCAAGGCATCCCCGGATGCCTCGGTGGTGATGATCAGCAGTGGCGTGGGCCGCCGCGGACGCGCGTACTGGGGTGCCTACGCGGTATCGAAGTTCGGCATCGAGGGACTCACCCAGGTGTTGGCTGACGAGACAGAATCACGCGAGAACCTGCGCGTGAACTGCCTCAACCCGGGTGCCACGCGCACGCAGATGCGCTACATGGCGAGGCCCGGTGAGGATCGCGATACGCTCAAGCGTCCAGAAGACATCATGGGACCCTATCTGTACCTGATGGGCCCGGACAGTCGCGGCGTGCACGGCCAGAGCATCGACTGCCAGCCATCTCGCAGCTGAGACACGCTGAGACGCGACTGAACTGCGTCAGCCGCGCCCGCGGGGGCGCGGCCGGGGACGTCGTGATGAGGGCGAGGCCTCACGCGCTGAGGCACTGGCAGGCCAGCGCTTTTTCTTCGGCG
>JBGTIC010000190.1:0-1534 GCA_041745895.1 Gammaproteobacteria bacterium | reverse complement strand
TGCGCCCGGCGATCGGGTCGCCTATGTCAGCCGGCCGCCGGCGGCCTACTGCGATGCACGGCTTGCCCCGGCCGAGCACCTGGTCCGGCTGCCCGAGGGCATCGACGAGGAGACTGCCGCTGCGATGATGCTCAAGGGCCTGACCGCGTGGTACCTGCTGCGTCGCAGCTATCGCGTCCAGTCCGGCGACAGTGTGCTGTTGTATGCAGCAGCCGGCGGCGTGGGCCTGATCGCCGCGCAGTGGGCGCGCCATCTGGGCGTGCGCGTGATCGGTGTGGTCTCGACACCGCAGAAGGCGGCGCTTGCCCGGGCGCACGGCTGTGCCGAGATCATCCTGGCCGACGAGGACATCGCCGCACGCACGCGCGAACTCACCGGTGGTGAAGGTGTAGCGGCGGTCTACGATTCGGTGGGCAGGGAGACCTTCAAGGCTTCGCTGGACGCGTTGCGGCCACACGGTGTCATGGTCACCTTCGGCAATGCGTCTGGACCGGTCGAGGCGTTCTCGCCGCTGGAACTTGCGAGTCGGGGTTCGCTGTATGTGACCCGCCCGACGCTGTTCGATTTCATCAGCACTCGCAAGGCGCTGCTCGATGCCTGCGCCGAGCTGTTCGCCGTGGTCGAGGGGGGGCAGGTGACCATCGAGGTCAAGCAGCGCTACGCATTGGCCGACGCCGCGCAGGCGCATCGCGACCTCGAGGCGCGTCGCACCACGGGCTCGACGATTCTGCTGCCCTGAGACGCCTGTCTGCTTGATACACGCGCCCAAACCAGGCGCGGCACGGTCAGTAACGCCGCTATGGCAATGCGTACTCATAGCTGGCACCGATACCCAGCGGCAGGCCGATCGCAGCCCCGACCGTCCAGTACAACACCAGGAACGCCGTCCAGGCGATCATGAACACCACCGAATAGGGCAGCATCATTGCCACCAGCGTGCCAATGCCCGAGCTCGTCACGTAGCGTCGGCAGAACACCACGATCAGTGGGAAGTAGGGCATCAGCGGCGTGATGATGTTGGTGGTCGAGTCGCCGACGCGATAGGCGGCCTGCGTGAGATCCGGCGAGATACCCAGGCTCATCAGCATCGGCACCAGGATCGGCGCGAGCAGCGCCCACTTAGCGGAGGCCGAACCGACCAGCAGATTTACCAGTCCCGTGATCAACACCACACCGACAATGGTGATCTGCGATGGCAACCCGGCACTGCGCAGCCAGTTGGCGCCCTCGAGCGCCAGCAGCGCGCCAAGGTTCGACTGCGAGAACGCATAGATGAACTGCGCGGCGAAAAACGCCATGACGATGTAGTAGCCCATGCCGCTCATCGATTTGCTCATGCCTTCGATGATGTCGCGGTGGCCTTTGACCGTGCCGGCCACGTAGCCGTACACCACGGCGGGCAGCAGGAACAGCAGGAATATCAGCGCCACGATCGACTGCATCAGCGGGGCGTTGAACGCGGTGATGTCGCCGGTGGGCGAACGCCAGGCCGAACCGCCCGGCAGGGCCGTGGCGAACAGGATCACCAGCCCGG
>JBGTIC010000189.1:0-1614 GCA_041745895.1 Gammaproteobacteria bacterium | reverse complement strand
TGGTCGGCGTCAACGGCGCCGGCAAGACCACGACCATCGGCAAGCTCGCCCACCGCCTCCGCGAACAGAAACTGAAAGTCCTGCTGGCCGCAGGCGATACGTTTCGCGCAGCTGCCGTGGAGCAGCTGAGGATCTGGGGCACACGCAACGACGTGCCGGTGATCGCCCAAGGCACCGGCGCGGATCCTGCCGCGGTCATTTTCGATGCGCTGACGGCGGCGCGTTCCCGCGGCATCGATGTGGTGCTCGCCGACACCGCCGGTCGCCTGCACAACCAGGCCGACCTGATGGGGGAGCTCAAGAAGATCCGTCGCATCACCGCGCGCTTCGACGAGACCGCTCCCCACGAAACCCTGCTGGTGCTCGACGCCAGCCAGGGGCAGAACGCGCTGGTGCAGGCGCGCATGTTCCACCAGGCGCTGGGCGTCACCGGGCTGGTTATCACCAAGCTCGACGGCACGGCGCGCGGTGGCATCGTACTGGCGATCGCCAACGAGCTTGGCATTCCCATCCGCTTCATCGGCATCGGCGAGGCCCGCGAGGACCTGCAGCCTTTCGACGCCGGTGAGTTCGCTGACGCGCTGCTCGGCGTGTCCGTGGCCGGCGGTACTGCCGCCCCGTGATCCACTTCGAGGCTGTCGGCAAACGCTATCCGGGCGGCGGCGAGGCGCTGGCTACGCTGGACCTGGACATCGCGCCCGGCGAGTTCGTCTTTCTGACCGGCCCCTCCGGCGCGGGCAAGAGCACGCTGCTCAAGCTGGTGGCGCTGATCGAGCGCCCCTCACGTGGCCAGGTCGTCGTCAATGGCCAGAGCACACGGCAGATTCCGCGCCGGCGCATCGCGCGCTTCCGCCGGGGCCTGGGCATCGTCTTCCAGGATCACAAGCTGCTCGCCGATCGCAATGTGTTCGACAACGTCGCGCTGCCGCTGATCATCGCCGGCTTCTCGCCGCGCGACATCAACCGGCGCGTGCGGGCGGCACTGGATCTGGTGGGGCTTGCCAACAAGGGCCCGCGCAATCCTATGACGCTGTCCACCGGCGAGCAGCAGCGCGTGGGCATTGCACGCGCGGTGGTCTCCAAGCCGCCGCTGCTGATCGCCGATGAGCCCACCGGCAATCTCGATCCTGAGCTTTCGCTGGAGATCATGCGCCTGTTCGAGCGCTTCAACGAGCTGGGCGTGACGCTGCTGATCGCCTCGCACGACATCGACCTGATCACCCAATTGGGCCACCGTCGCGTGATGCTCGCCGACGGCCGGTTGGTGGGCGATACCGCGGCAGGCGGATCGGCCGAATACATGGATGAGGACGTGCCCGCGTATGGCGAGGAATAGTCCGCCAGACCGTGGCCTGCGTCGCAGCGGGCCAGGGGTGATGGCGCGCCTTCGCGCCTACTTCCGCCAGCATGCGCACCATTCGCTGGGCGCGCTGGGGCGCCTGGCCCGCCAGCCGGTGGCAAGCCTGCTCACGGTGGCGGTGATCGGTATAGCACTCGCCCTGCCGGCGGGACTGAACGTGCTGGTTGCCAACGCGCGCGTGCTCACCGCCGGCTGGGAGTCGGCCGTGGACTTCAGCGTCTATTTGAACCACGGCCTGCCCCTGGAGCGCGCCG
>JBGTIC010000188.1:0-3634 GCA_041745895.1 Gammaproteobacteria bacterium | reverse complement strand
GAAGGCCTCGGTGGATGCGTTCAACGAAAGCTATCACGTGCAGGGCATTCATCCGCAGCTGCTGTGGTACCTGGATGACTACAACATCCAGATCGACTGTTACGAACGCCACAACCGGTACCTGATTCCGTTTGCCACGATAAGCCCGCGTGTGAAACTGCCCCCCGACATCCCACCGGCCATCAAGCACATCATGATGCAGGCGGGCATGGATCCGGCGGATTACGACGGCAAGATCAAGGATCTGCGCATCAACATCCAGAAGTTCAAGCGCAAGCATGCTGCCGAACAGGGCAAGGATTTCTCACGGCTCAATGACGACCAGCTCACCGACGACTACCACTACATGATCTTTCCGAACGTCACGATGAACATCCATGCCGATGATCTGATGCTGTTCCGGCAACGCCCGCATCCCACCGATCCCAACAGGATGCTCTTCGATGTGCAGACCTTCGAGCTGATCCCCGAAGGCGGCGAGTGGCCGGAACGCCCGGAGCATGCCACCTACCCGCATGGCGACAAGTCGATCGGCCTGGTGCTCGACCAGGATGCGCACAACCTGCCGGGCGTGCAGGCAGGCATGAACTCCGCAGGCTTCCGCGGCCTGTGGCTGGGCAAGCAGGAACTGCGTATCCGGCATTTCCACAAGGTCATCGACGACTACATTTTCGGCACTGCGGGCGCGCCCGCCGATAGCGGGTTCTAGACCACCGAACCGGACGAGAAACGCATCAGGATCTGCAGGGGGGAGATAAGACGATGCAGGCAACACGGATTCTTGGCACGGCGGTCTGCCTGCTGGTGCTGGCCGCCTGTGATCGTGAACAGGCCGCGACACCCGCCGTCACCGAGGCGGATGAATCCATGCTGGCCTCACTCGACGGCGCGCAGATCTACCAGCAGCACTGCGCCAGTTGCCACGAGGGCGGCGTGGCGCGCTCGCCGCACCGTGAGTTCCTTAACATGATGGCCGCCGACGCCATTCTGGGCTCGATGACCGATGGCCTGATGCAACAGCAGGCGGCCATGCTGTCGCACGAGCAGAAGATCGCGGTGGCCGAGCACCTTGCCGCCGAGATCCCGCTCAACGGCCAGGCACGTTACCCCGCCCCGCCACAATGCGACACCGAGCACGCGCGCTTTGATTTCACGGCACAGCCGATGCAGCGCGGCTGGGGCGGCGTGGATCCATTCAATTCGCGTCATTCACCGTCGGATGTCGCGGGTCTGGGCGTCGAGGACGCAGCTTCCCTTGAACTGAGCTGGGCCTTTGCGCTGCCCAGCGCCAATCGTGCGCGCGCACAGCCCAGCGTGGCCGGAGGCGCCGTGTATATCGGCAGCCAGGACGGCACGGTGTATGCGCTCGAGGAGCAGACGGGCTGTCTGCGCTGGCAGTTTCGCGCCACCGCCGAGGTGCGTACCGCGATGACGATCACGCCCTGGCAGCCCGGCGATGACGCGGCGCAGCCGGTGGGCTTTTTTGGCGACATCTTCGCCCGCGTCTATGCACTCGACCTTCGCAGCGGAGAGCTGCTGTGGGTGACGCGTCTGGATGACCATGCGAATGCGACGGCGACCGGCTCGCCGGTGTATCACGACGGGCGTGTGTATGCGCCGGTGTCTTCGCTGGAGGTCACGACGGCCGCGGACCCCGACTACGCCTGCTGCACTTTCCGCGGATCGGTGGTGGCGCTGGATGCTGCCACCGGGGCGCAGATCTGGAAGGGCTACACGATACCCAAGCCTCCCACCGACGCCGGCGCGACCGAGGTTGGCACACCGATTCTCGCACCCAGCGGCGCGCCGGTCTGGAACGCGCCCACCATCGATGCCGCGCGCGGTCAGCTTTATGTCGGCACCGGCCAGAATTACTCCTCCCCCGCCGACGGACACTCCGATGCGGTCATCGCCTTCGACCTGGAGACCGGGGCGCATCGCTGGGTGTTCCAGGCCCTTGCGGGCGATGCCTGGAACATGGGCTGCTACAACTACTACGGCGGCGATCCCGGTCCGAACTGCCCGAAAGAAGAAGGTCCCGATCTGGACTTCGGTGCCGGCACACTGATGTCGGCCGACGGCTCCCTGGTGCTGGCCGGACAGAAATCCGGCGACGTCTGGGCGCTGGACCCCGACACCGGACGCGTGCAGTGGTTTCGCAAGCTCGGTCGCGGCGGCATCCAGGGCGGCGTGCATTTCGGCATGTCGGCCGACGATGACCTGCTGTACGTGCCTATCTCGGACATGGACGATGGCCTGACCTACGAGGAACCCGACCGTCCCGGCATATATGCCGTCAATATCGCCACGGGCGAGCTGCGATGGTTTCACGAGTACATCGATCGCTGCGAGGGCCGCGACTACTGTGACCCGGGCATCTCGGCGGCGGTGTATTCCTTCCCCGGCGGAGTTGCCGCCGGAGCAATGGACGGCACACTGCGCATCCACGCGCGCGATAGCGGCGAGGTGCTATGGGAGTTCGATGCGCTGCGCGAGTTCGTTACCGTCTCCGGGGCCACCGCACGCGGCGGCTCTTTCGGCGGCCCCGGTCCTGTCATCGTCAACCGCGCGCTGTACGTAAACTCAGGCTACGGCATCTATTACCACCTGCCGGGCAACGTGTTCATGCGCTTCGCGCCGGCCGGAGCCGCACCTGACGACAACTGATCCGGTGTGTAGACTGCAGGGCTCATTCGTACCTCGGCGACTCTGAAAAGCGCCCACAGGAGATGCCACGATGAGCAACTCACGCCTGTACCTTCCGATATGCCTGATCTGCACGCTGGGACTCACTTTGACCTCAGCGAGCGTGCGCGGCGAAATCGTGCTCGAGGAGCGCATGCGCGTCGAGGGATCGGGCCTGATGCGCATGATCAACATGACTGCGACCACGGTTTCGCAAATCGCCGGCGACCGCTCCCGAACCGACAGCGATCTGCAGATGGACTCGCGTCTGATGCGGATGTTCGCAGGCGGGGGCGAGACGGCCGAAATCGTGCGCCTAGACGAAGGCACGATCTACACGCTCGACCTAAAAAACAGGACCTACACGCAGACGAGTCTCGAAGAACAGCGCGCCGAGATGGACCGCGCCATCGAAGAAATGCGCGAGGCCCAGCAGAGCCAGCAACAGGGCGCCTCCGGCGTCGATGAGTCCATGTGCGAGTGGTCACCGCCGGTGACGACGAGCGAGCGCACTGGCGAGATGGCGCAGATTGCGGGCTACAGCGCGGAGAGGATGACCGTCACCGCGACACAGTCCTGCGCTGATCGCAACACCGACCAGGTGTGCGACTTCCGGCTCACGCTGGATCAATGGCTGGCCCCGGACTTCGATGCCGCAGACGAGACGATGGAATATTACCGGGCCTATGCCGAAGCGCTCGGGCTGGGCACGCCCGGGTCGCGTGACTTCGCGCAGAGAGTGGAGTCACTGTTCGGTGGTTACGAGGAACTCTGGAGCGGGATTGCGCAGCACATGGGCGAGATTGACGGCTATGCGGTGAAATCCAGTATCGGCCTTGCCATCGGGGGGCCGCAATGCAACAGCGCGCAGCAGGGACAGTCCGGCACACCCGGCATCGGCGAGGCGGTGGGCGGCGCGGTTGGCGGAGCGCTGGGCGGGCTGCTCGGC
>JBGTIC010000187.1:0-4733 GCA_041745895.1 Gammaproteobacteria bacterium | reverse complement strand
CGATCTCGCCCACGCGCTGAGCGGCTGGCCCGCGGCGCAGCGCTGGCTGATCATCGTGCGCGGTCAAATCGGTCTGTTCCGCAGGCTCGCCTCGGATCACCGCCTGGCGCGACGCAGTCGCAGCAGCGTTCAGCCCACGCTCAGACAGCGCTACCACGGTGCCGCCGCGGTGTCGATCGCAGCCATGGACAAGGCAGTGCACAACGCCGAAATCGTCACCCAGGCCATGCGCTCGCGCGGGGCGCTGCATGACTGAGCCGCTGATGACCCTCACCGACGTGCATGTGGCCTACCCGGACGGGCGCGAGGCGCTGGCCGACATCAACCTGCAGATCCGTGCATCGGAGCGCATCGTGCTGCTGGGCACCAACGGCAGCGGCAAGAGTACCCTGTTGAAACTGCTCGATGCGCTTGTGCTGCCGAATCGTGGTGAGTATCGCTTTGCCGGCGAGCACATCGATGCCGCGGGCACGCGCCGTGCCGAGTGGAACCACAGCTTTCGCCGGCGCGTCGTACTGATGTTCCAGCAGCCTGAAGCGATGCTGTTCAATGCCAGCGTCGCTGAGGAAATCGGCTACGGCCTGCGTCACCTGCCCGCCGACGAGCGCGCCGAGCGCGTGCAGGCGTGGGCGCAGCGTATGCGGCTGGAAGCCCGCCTGGAGACACCGCCCTCCGATCTCTCGGGTGGCGAAAAGCAGCGCCTGTGCCTGGCCTGCCTGCTGGCCGTCGAACCTGAGGTGCTGTTGCTCGATGAGCCCACCGCCAATCTCGATCCACGCACCGCAGGCTGGCTGCTCGACTGGCTGGCCGACCACGACATCACCAGCGTGATTGCCACTCACCAGCTGGCGCTTGCCAGCGAACTGGGTTCACGCCTGATCATTCTGTCTGAGGATCATCGCATCGTCTTTGACGGCGCCGTGGAAGCCGGTCTTGCCGATGTCGGCCTGCTGCTGGCCCACGGGCTGGCGCATGAGCACCGGCATCGCCACGCAGGCACACTACACCGGCATCCGCACAGCCACGACTGGTGAGCCCTAGCGCCGGCTGCCCCGATTGCCGGTGTCGACGCCGGTGATGCGCCCGTCGATCAACGTGATGACGCGGTAGAAGCGCTGCGGGCCGAAGTCGTAGATCCACTGCTCCTCCAGCACGATGCTGTTGTAGGCGAACGGCGTACCCACGCGCCTGGCAAATGTCCGCGTGCGCTGCTCGCGATCTGCCGGCTCGCCGCAGCGCGCCAGCAGTTCCAGCGTGCTCATCTCGGCACGCAGATCCTCGGGACGACAGGTGCCCGGTGTATCCGGCGAGAACCCGTAACCCGCGCTTTCAATGGCGATGATTCGATCATTACGCAGCCGCAGCGTGCGCAACAGCCGACGTGGCCCGAAGTTGTAGTACCAGACCTCTTCGTAGGGCAGCAGGGCGACGGCACCGATCACCTCGATGCTCACCGGCACGCGCAGATCCGGCTCACCACATGCGAGGATCGCGTCATAGCGGCGGTCACCGACGCCGACCAGCTTGCCCTCGCAGCGCATCGACTGGGCCGCCGCGGGCAGCGCCAGCAGCAGCGCCACGATGCCCGACAGCAGGCAGGCAAGCACGTAGCGCATCAGTGCATTCTCCAGGGACCGGGTCTTTCGGAAACTCTTTGCGGGAACTGCTTGCTCAGGAACTGCAAGACAGCATCGAGCAGCCCGCGCGGTGGCGCGCCCACTCCGGGCGACGCGCCGCGAATGACTCACGACCGGCCTGGTCGTCATAGGGCCGGCGCAGCACCTCCAGCAGTTCTTCGATCATCGTGAAGTCATCTTGTTCCGCGCGATCGATGGCCTGCTGCGCCAGGTAGTTGCGAAGCACGTAGCGGGGATTCACCGCGTGCATGCGGGCACGCCGGGTCGCGTCGTCCTCACCTTCGGCACGCAGGCGCGCCGCGTAGTCGGCAAGCCAGGCCTGCCAGTCATCGGCGTGACGCTCGCGCAAGTCGTCCCGGTAGAAGGCAGCGTTCAGCGGCACCAGAGAAGGGGCCGCCGGATCGATATCGGCGAGCGCGCGGAACGCCAGTGTCATGTCAACTTCGGCGTTCTGCATCAGCGCATACAGGCGCTGCACCAGCGCCACGTCTTCGTCTTCGTCTTCGAGCTGCGCAAGCCCCAGCTTGGCTGCGTGCATGCGCCGGTATTCGGCGCTATAGACCTCGCCATAGCAGTCAAGCCCCGTCCTCAGCACCTCCGGGTCCTCGAGCAGCCCTGCCAGAGCACGCGCCAGGCACAGCAGATTCCACTGCGCGATCTCGGGCTGGCGGCCGAAGGCATAGCGCCTGCCGTGGGCATCCGTAGTGTTGGGCGTCCAATCCGGATCGACATTCTCGAGCCAGCCGTAGGGACCGTAGTCGATGGTAAGCCCGAGCACTGAGAGGTTGTCGGTGTTCATCACACCGTGCACGAAACCCACGCGCATCCAGTGGGCGATCATGCGGGCGGTGCGTACACAGATCTCCTTGAACCAGCGCTCGATCCGGTCGGGTGCTGCCGGATCGAGTTCGGGGAAGTCCCGGCGAATGGTGAAGTCCACCAGCTGACGCAGGATCTGCGTCTCGCCGCGTGCGGCGAAAATCTCGAAATTGCCGAAGCGGATGAACGACGGTGCGACGCGACAGACAATGGCGCCCGGTTCGGCCCGCGGATGGCCATCGTAGAACATGTCACGCATGACCTGCTCGCCGGTGAGCACCAGGCTCAGCGCGCGCGTGGTCGGCACGCCCAGATGATGCATTGCCTCGCTGCAGAGGAACTCACGCAGTGAAGAACGCAGTACGGCACGTCCGTCGGCCATGCGCGAGTAGGGCGTCATCCCGGCACCCTTGAGCTGCAGTTCATGGCGCTTGCCATCGGCGCCGATCGCCTCGCCCAGCGAGATGGCCCGACCGTCGCCGAGCTGGCCGGCCCAGTTGCCGAACTGGTGGCCGCCGTAGCAGGCCGCGTACGGCTCCATGCCAGGCAACAGGGCGTTTCCGGCAAACACCTGTGTGAACTTCGCGCTGGCGATGTCGGCTGCATCAAGGCCCAGCGCACTTGCCACCTCACGCGAGTGGGCGACCAGGCGAGGAGCCGCGACCGGCGTGGGATCTACGCGTGAGTAACAGGCACCAGTGACCTGCCGTGGACGCCGGTCTGTGAGCGGATCACCCGGAAGGTCACGGACAAAGGCGTTGTCGAAACACAAGGCGCGCATGCCTCAGTCTCGCATGGCCGCGCAGGGTGGCTCAACGATCGAATACGCCGGAGGTGTTACCTTGCCGTTCACCTGTCGGATGAATCTGGATGCATTTTGGCTACACTGCTCATGTTGGAGTTAGCTACGTATTTGATTGCGAGGATGTGGACGACGCTCGAGGGCGAACGGCACCGCGTCCTGTCACGGTGCCGTTTGTATTCCCGAGACCCGAGGCGCCATAAACACATCGAGGTAGTGAACATGACCCGTCTTTACATTCCTGGCACGCTGGCGCTGACGACCGTGATCCTGGGGTTTGCGCTTGGCGCCTGCAGCCCATCTGATCCGGCAGCGCCGGACGCCTCCGAAGCCGGACAAGGCGTTCGCCTGCAGGCCGGCCCCTGGCGTGGCGAGATCGATCACTTCGACCGCCGCCTGCCCTTCAATTTCGAGGTCGCCTATGACAGCGACGGCACGCTCACGGTCGCGCATCTCAACGGCCCGGAGCGCATGGAAGTCGAACAGGTCATCGACCACGGGGACGGACGTATCGAGTTGAACTTCCCGTCCTATTCCGCCACCCTCGTGGCCACCCATGACGGGGCAACCATGAGCGGCGAGATCGCTCTGGTGCGTCGCGATGGCACGCAGCGATTCGACTTCGTCGCCGAGCAGGGCCCGACGCACCGGTTCTTCGTCGAGGCCCCCGCGCCCGAAATCGATGTTTCGGGTCGCTGGGAGGCCAGGATCAGCTACCCGGGCTTCGGCTTCGACCAGCAGGCCATCGCGATGCTCGAGCAGGACGGTCGTGAGGTACACGGTACCTTCATGACCGATGTCGGCGATTTCCGCTTCCTGTACGGCGAAGTGCGCGGTCGGGAACTCCATCTCTCCGCCTATGACGGCGGCTATACCCAGCTGTGGATCGCCGAGATGGACCCATCCGGTCAACTCAGCGGCATCTTCGACAGCGCCACTTACGCCGATGCGACCTGGGTGGCGACCCTGAACCCCGAGGCCCGGCTGCTCGATCCCAAATCCGTCACCTGGCTGCAGGAAGGCGTGGAGCGCTTCGATTTCACCTTCCCGGATCTCGATGGCCAGCCGGTATCGCTGAGCGACGAGCGGTTTGACGACAAGGTGGTCATCGTCGTGCTGGCGGGCTCCTGGTGTCCGTCCTGCCATGATGAGGCTGCGTTCATGGCGCCGTATTTCGAGGAGCATCGTGATCGGGGACTGGAAATCGTCAACCTGATGTTCGAGTATTCTCCTGAGTTCGAGGACGTGCGCACGCAGGTAGAGGCGTTTCGCGATCGCTACGACATCGGCTATGACATGCTGTTTGCCGGCGACTCCAGCCGCATGACGCGCGGCAGCCTCCTGCCTGCGCTCAACGGCATTTTTGCCTTTCCCACGACAATCTTCGTTGATCGGCGCGGAGAGGTTCGGCGAATCCACACATCGTTCCCTGGCCCTGCGACCGGCGTGGAACATGAATCCTACATCCGCGAACT
>JBGTIC010000186.1:0-3334 GCA_041745895.1 Gammaproteobacteria bacterium | reverse complement strand
GGCGCGGGCGCCTCTTCCGTCAGGCCCGGGTCGATGCTCACGAGCGCGACATAGCCCTCGTGGTCCGGCGTCACCACGCTGGCGGCGCGAGTCACCGGACCGGCGAGCTTGAGCACGAAATCGCGATCCAGGCGCGCCTGGCGGGACAACCTGATCTGGCAGCCATCCTGTGTCGTATGCCGGGTGACGGCATGGCTGGGCGAATCGATGGCTGCGGCCGCCATCGAGCCGACGATGTCGATCGAGATCTCGAACGGATACTCGGCCTGCAGATCCGTATGGGGCACCTGCTGTGGCTGCAGGCCGTGCGCTGCGGCATCGCCAAAGCGCGGTGCGATCACGGTGGGCACCATCAAGCGTACCGCGTCGCCGCTGCGATCCAGCATTTCAGCGTAGCGATAGCGGATCAACGCGCGCTCGCCGGCCATCAGGTTGCCCAGGCTCAGGCTGTAGAGGCCATCGCCGGCCTGCTCCAGGAGTGCCGCGGAATCGCCGTCGTCGATGGCCTGCTCGTAGTCGGCGCGGGCGGCGCTGCGGCGGGTTGCAATCGCTTGGAGGACGCGGCCGTCGAGCTCGAGTTCCAGACCCAGCAGCACAGCGCGGTGCGGCACCGGGAAGGTGTACTCGGCCTCGATATTGCCGGTGTGGGTATTCTCCCAGACCTGCTCGACGCACAGCTCGAACAGCAGGCCGTTGAGTCTACCATGTGCCTTCACCCCACGCAGAGGCACGGCCTCACCTGAGCTTGCCTTCAATACCGTCGCTGCTTGCGCGTTCATTTGCCGTGCTCCTTCTGTGTGTTCTTCTTCCTAGCCGGGTCCATACCCGCGATCTCGTCATAAGCGGCCAGCACCGCCTTGAATAATCTGCGCACCTCCTCGGGCTTTAGGCTGGCCTGCGTGGGCTCCACCACCAGTTCCAACCCCGGAGACACCACCAGGTGACTCTTCACCGTCACGCTGCCCACCCGGGGTGCAGGCAGCCGATCCGGCTGGCCGTCATCTGCCAGCAACTCGCGGATCGCCTCCAACGACAGGCCCGCATCGGTCCACTTGCGGATCTGCAGCAACTGCTGCAGGTGCGCTTCGGTGTAATAGGCCGCGCGGGTCTCGCCGATGGGCCGATCGAGCAGGCCGCGCTGAATGTAGTAGCGCACGGTGCGCCTTGGCACGTTGGCCAGGGTGCTGAGCTCGTCGAGCGAGTACTGCCGCGCTGAGTCGGGACTCGTATTCATGCCACTATATTCCGTCACTGAGAGTGTCGTAATATAGTGGCATTAAATGGAAGATGCGAGTGGCACAGATCAACCCAATCCGCCGGAAACTCTGCTTATGAACTGTCGCCTTGACGGGGAAGCTTACGCAGGTAGCGGTGATCGGCCGCCTTGCCCTGCTTGTTCAGCGTCACCAGCAGCACGTG
This sequence comes from Gammaproteobacteria bacterium, assembly GCA_041745895.1. Lineage (GTDB taxonomy): Bacteria > Pseudomonadota > Gammaproteobacteria > Steroidobacterales > PWYM01 > PWYM01. The sequence continues at coordinate 1,915 of JBGTIC010000186.1, read as the reverse complement.
CGCGCGGCGCTCGGGCACACCACGTGGCCGGTGTGCCAGTTGCCGGGGTTGAACTCGACCCCGAACAGCGCGGCGATCTCCTCGCGCAGGAACTATCAGATGGCCGCCTTCCACTCCCGCAGCAGACCGACAGTCTGAGTCAGGCCCTGCTTGAGCAGCGTATCCAGGTACTCGTCACTGGTCTTCGGCGGGCGCTTAAGCGACCGGCGGTGACTGGCCGCCGCAGCGCATACCTGGGCTGGATGCAGGTCGAGCAGGTCCAGGATGAAGTCGTCGGGATGCTGGACGGCCAGGTTGTAGCGCTCGATCTGCTCCAGCGGGAAATCCTGAAGGTTGAATGTCACGATCAGGCTGGCACCGCTGTGATTGGCGGCGGCGACCACATGGCGATCGTCCGGATCCGGCAGTTGGACGGCAGGGATCAGATGCTCGAATCCGATGACGAGGCAGTCGCGCACGTGGGCGTTCATCAACGCACGGGTGCGCTCTGGGGCTTGCGGCTGCAAGTCGGGCCGCTGCGCAAGCACGCTGCGTATCCACTCATCGTGGATCATGTCCGTCCAGCGCGGCCGGAACAGATCCGTCAGCGCCAGGCGCATCAGAAGATCGCGCAGGGGTGCGGGATAGAGCACACACGCGTCATACACGACGGTGAAGTGCGAGCTCACTCATACCCCATCTCGAGCTCCTGGCCCTGCTCGGCCAGAGCATCGAGGGCACTGCTGCGCTCGGCGTCGATACGCTCCTTGTAGGCAACCACGTCCTGATAACGCACGCGGCGGTGGGTGCCGATCTTGTGGAACGGAATCTCGCCGCGCTCAAGCAGCTGCACCAGGAACGGGCGGGAGACGTTCAGCACATCTGCAGCCTCCTGCGTGGTGAGCTCGGCATGGATCGGGATAATACTGACCGCGTTGCCCTCACCAATTTCGGTCAGGACATCCACGAGCAGGCGCAGTGCCGACACGGGCATGCGAACCGGATGGGCTTTGCCCCTGTCGTCCACGATTTCAATCTGCTGCGTCTCGGCGCGGGTGTGCAGATAGGCGGACAGGGCTCGACCGCTCTCCCGGGCGAGAACAATTTCTTCTGCCGTGGGCAGCGAGCGGGAGGGTGAGAGCGTGGCCATGGCGGCCTCCTGAGTGGGTCAAACAGCATCAGGGAGGAAGTTTAAACGAAATAAACGAATATTCGCAATATCCGAAATAATCCTTGGGAATGCTCCTGCTGCGCTCGGCGGAAACCTGAGGTTTCAAGTGTAGCCCGCGGGGGTCGGCTTCGACCTGGCCCAATCTGTTGATTCCACGCGATTTAGCCCGGCAGGTATGACTCACCGCATGGCTTGCCCGTCAGCGTTTGCGGACTTCCGCCGCGTAACCCTGAACTTCGACCCCTCACGCCCCCACCCCCAACACCACACTCATCTGCCCACTCCCCTCATGCCTTAGATACCTCACCCGCCCCTGATACAAAAACGGCGCCGCCTTCCCGCCCTGCAACTTCCGCTCCCGCACAAACAGATGCAGCGCGATGCCGAGATCGGCATGCCCGATCACCTCGCGCCCCCGCTTGCTAGCAGGCGTCGTCAAGTTCTGCGTCTGCCAATGAAAGGTTTGTGCGTCGATCCAGTGATCCAGATACCGATGATCCGCAGCCTTACCCTGCTTGTTCAACGTCACCAGCAGCACGTGCGCATTCTTCTCCTTCAGCACCACGTGGCCGCTGTGCCAGTTGCCGGGGTTGAACTCGACGCCGAATAGCGCGGCGATCTCCTCGCGCAGGAACGCCTCGCCGAAGGCCAACTCCAATGGATCGAGCACCGTGCGCAGCCGCGCGACAGAACGCATGGCGGCGCTCGGCACCACATCCTCATAAGCCGGGTTCGCCGCGCGCAGCAGCACGCCGCCGTCGGGCG
>JBGTIC010000185.1:0-2356 GCA_041745895.1 Gammaproteobacteria bacterium | reverse complement strand
GGCGGTGCGTCGCGCACCGCGCGTGGCGGTGATCGCCACCGGTGCCGAGCTGGTCAGCGATCCGCGCGTGGCATTGGCCCCCGGACAGATCCGCGATTCGAACAATCCCTACTTGCAGGCTATGCTCGGCGCGCTGGGCGTGCAGCTGGTGCATGCGCGCACGCTGGGCGATGATCCGCAGGCCTTCCGGGCCGCACTCGACGAGGTGCGCGCCTTGGCGCCGGATATCATCATCACCAGCGGGGCCGTGTCCGCCGGTGTGCATGATTTCATTCCCACGGCACTGCGGGCGGCCGGCGCGAGCGTGCACTTCCACAAGGTGCAGATCCGCCCGGGCAAACCGGTGCTGTTTGCAACGCTCGACGACGGCACGCTGTGTTTCGGACTGCCGGGCAATCCGCTGTCGGTGGCGGTGGGGTTGCGCTTTTTCGTCGCTGATGCGCTGCGCAGGCTTCAGGGCATGGCACCCGAGTCATGGCCGCTGGCAAGACTGGAAAACACCTGGCGCAAGCCTGCGCAGATGCATTTTTTTGGCAAGGGCCTCGTGACCGTCGATGACAAAGGCCAGCTGACCGCCACGATGCTTCCCGGACAGGAGTCGTTTCGCATCGCACCACTGACGCGTGCCAACGCGTGGATCGTGCTGCCGACTGGCAGCGATGAGGTCAGCACGGGGAGCATTGTGGCGGTGGCGCCGCTGGTGCCGGGGTGTCTGGCGGTCTAGAACGGCATGGCGTCCGTCAGCCCGGATTGATCCAACCATGCTCGACAACCTGACCTGGTACCTGGCTTTCTGACTGACTCAGCATGGTCATGAGTTTACGGCATCGACGAACCGTTGGGACAGCACTGGAGCGCAAAAATGGCGCGGATCGAGCGGGTGGGCCTCAGCCAGCCCGTCGCGCCACCGGCACACAGTGCCGCCAAGGCCTGCTCGCGCGCCAGCGCACGACGACGAAGGTCAGCATCACCACCACGCCGATCGCACACAGCCGATACTGATCCCATGCACTGCCAATTCATCGGCGCATCCGCAACGCGACCAGCCCTGCGGACAGCGACAGGATTGCGATGAACAGATTATGCGGATTTTGCAGGAGGCCGAAGCCGGGCTGTCGGTGGCGGGCGTCTAATGGAAGCATAGCTGTTCGAAGGTCGTACTCGTCATTGGACAGGAATTCATGGAGTAGGCGAGCGTCATCCCACCTCTTCTGCTGGGGGGGAGGCGGATTTAGCGTCGGAAACCCAGAATGCGATGTCGCGCGACAAAGTTGGGGGGATCATCGGACTAAATTTCCTTCCATGAGCAACAAGATCAGTGAAGTGCTCCAAAATATGAATGTAGGGTGATTTGCGGTAGCTGTAGCGCTCCCCGCGTTGCAAGTCCCACCGCAATTTCAAACTTCTTAGCTCCGGGCGCGACTTCAAGCGCTGCATCAAACCGTGTTTGGCAGTCGACCCCTGAGCATTGGCGAAATACGGCTGGTAATGTGTACGTTCCGCCGCGAGCGCCGGTGGGCCAAGTGTCAGAAGGCCCGCATCCATTGCGACGTCCAACCTGTTGGAACCGTAAAGATCGAACGAAATCGTGATCAAGGAGCGCTTGCCGTCGGCATGAAATAGCTGAAGCTCGGCATTACGATCGAGGCCGGTTTTGTCGCGCGCGACATTCACGCGCTGCGATACCACCGGGCCAAAGAGATCGATTGCTGCCGCATAGCCATAGACCGCACGGTCCAGAAGAACGCCGCCATATTCCGGATCAAGCAAGTGGGCAGGTGCGTCGGATCCGATCGGGTAAGAGAAGTCGAAGTACAACCGCGGTGGCTTCTGATGCCGTGTTTTCTCGAGTTGCTGCCGTGTCGCGCGGAAGGCAGGAAGGGCCAGCGTCCACAAGGCCTCGACCAAGACGACGCCGGCCTGGGAGGCCGCGGACAGTGCGCGCTCAGTGTCAGCAAGGTTCGGTGTGAGGGGCTTTTCGCACAAGACGGAAAGTCCGGCGGAACAACAACCCTCAATGATCTGAAGATGACGATCCGGCGACGTTGCGACATAGACGGCGTCAACCGTGTTCACGAGCGTGTCCATGCTATCGAGTGGCACGGCCATGGGGATGTGTTGAGCGGTAAATCCTTGCGCGCGCTCAAGATTGCGCGAGAAGACCGCAACAATTTCCACGCCCGGCAGCCCCTGAGCCGCCTCGACCATGGTCGCAGCCGTCGTATGTCGAGCGGGAGTTCGAGGCGTATCTGAAGTGCGGCCGCCTCGAGCACGGCTTCCTGCGGGTACGCTGCGAGCGTTGCCACGCCGAGCAGCTGGTCGCGTTCAGTTGCAAACGCCGGGGGTTCTGCCCCAG
>JBGTIC010000184.1:0-3312 GCA_041745895.1 Gammaproteobacteria bacterium | reverse complement strand
GGGTCAGCAGATCCGCCTGGCCGGCCAGGGTGCGCCGGGCGTGGGCCGCGGCACGGCAGGGGATCTGTATCTGGAAGTAAGCTTTCGACCCCATCGGCTCTACCGTGTCGATGGCCGCGACCTTTACTTCGATCTGCCCGTTGCGCCCTGGGAGGCGGCGCTTGGCGCCACCGTACAGGTGCCTACACCCGGCGGCAGTGTCGGGCTGAAAGTCCCGCCGGGCTCGGCGGCCGGGCGTAAACTCAGGCTCAAGGATCGGGGCGTCCCCGGGCAGCCACCGGGCGACCTGTACGCCGTATTGCAGATCGTCCTGCCGCCGGCAAACGACGAGGCGGCGCGCGCCAGCTATCAGGCGTTCGCCCAAAACTTCGACTTCAATCCGCGCGCAGCGCTGGAGGGTTAATGAGTCAGAAGCGTCAGACAGTCCAGGGCATTGTCCTCGAGGAGAGCGTCGAGATCACGACCGGTGAGTTGTGTCAGGCCTGTACGGTTCGCCGGGAGTGGCTGATCGAACTGGTCGAGGAGGGCGTGCTGGAACCCCTCGGCCCCGCGCCCGAGCACTGGCGCTTTCCGGCTGACAGTCTTCGGCGTACGCGAATCGTGCGTCGGCTGCAGCGCGACCTGGGCCTGAACCTGGCAGGTGCTGCACTGGCGCTGGAGCTGCTGGAGGAAAATGAGGCGATGCGCGCCCGGCTGGCGCGGTTCAGCGTCGCACATGGTGGTGGCGGCGAATGAACCGATCCCGGGTCGTCGGGTCGAACCTAACACGGCCTATAGGAGCATCCGAGATGAGGTTGATGATTCGAGTCATGCTGACGAGCGTCGCCGGGGCCGCGCTTCTGAGCGGATGCGCCGCTTCCGGCACGCAGGAGGATTCAGATGACGCGTCGGAGAGTCGTGCGATCACGAGCGATTCTGTGCGCATTGATCAGGTACGCGATTTCCGCGTTCTCGATGACAGCAATCTGATTCTTTATGCGCCCACCCGCCGCAACGCCTATCACGTGGAGCTGATGCCCGCCTGTCAAGGGTTGCGGTTCGCCGATACGATTGCGCTGCGCGGCCGCACCGGCAGGCTTGCCGGCTTCGCTGGCGACAGGGTGATCATCGACAGGCCTGGCATGCCCGATCGCTGCGCGGTAACAAACGTCAGGCGACTCGACGAGGCCTCGCTGACCGAGCTGATCGTAAGCTTCGAGGGTGAGCCCGACGGTGAGGCGCCGGCCGATGAGGCAGAGGTTGTGATCCCCCGTCGCAACCCGGACGAGGACATCGCAAGCCAGAACTAGACTCAGGTCACCGCGGCGCGCAGGCGTGCCGAGAGCCACTCGCTGACCAGCACGGTCGCGAGGATCAGCAGGAACAGGGTGCTGACCCTGCCCCAGGCGAGCGTGTTGACCGACGCCATGAGCTCCAGGCCCAGGCCGCCTGCACCCACAAGGCCCAGTACCGTGGCCTCACGGATATTGATGTCCCAGCGATACACACTGATGCCGGCAAAGGCGGGCATGATCTGCGGCACCACGGCGTAGGCGCGCAGTTGTCCGGGACTGGCACCGGTTGCGGTGATCGCCTCAACACTTTTTGTGTCGATTTCCTCGATGGCCTCGTAGAGCAGCTTGCCGATGAAACCGATCGAGCGCAGTGCGATGGCAATCACGCCAGCCAGCACACCCGGGCCGAGGATCAGCACCAGCAGCAACGCCCAGATCAGCGAGTTGATCGAGCGCGAGGCAACGATGACCAGCAGCGCGATGGGGCGCACGAGCGGGAAACGCGGCGTAGTGTTGCGGGCTGCAAGAAACGCCAGCGGCGTGGCCAGCACGATGGCGATCAGCGTACCCAGCGTGGCCATGTTGAAGGTATCCCACAGCGGCCGCCAGAGCTGCTGCACGTAAGCAATATCCGGGGGAATCATGCGCCCGAGCAGGTCGGCTCCCTGCGCCGGGGCATCGAGCACGAAATCCCAAAGCGTGCGTTCGGCGATGACCTGCCAGCACAACATCAGCACAGCGACGAACGCAAACGTCGTGATCCAGCGCTGCAGCGCCGCGCGGCGATCGCGTCGGCGCCAGGTCATTTCACCATCCTTCGTGAACACAGCCATCAGCGAAGCCTTGCCCTGAGCATGCCTGAGGCGTACTCGGCCACCAGCACGATGGCAATGATGATCAGCAGGATTGCGGCAGCCGTATCGAACTCGTAGCGATCGAAGGCTGTGTTGAGCGTGGCGCCGATGCCGCCGGCGCCGACGATGCCGATGATCGCGGATTCCCGGAAATTGATATCCAGGCGATAAAGGGTGATGCCCGCAAGTCTCGGCATTACCTGCGGCTGGACGGCCCAATGGATCACCTGCCCCCAGCTGCCACCGGTAGCGCGAATGGCCTCCAGTGGACGGGCGTCCATGGCCTCGATGTCCTCGGCGGCCAGTTTGGCGATGAATCCGATGCTTGCAAACGCCAGCGTTGCTACGCCAGCCAGTGGGCCGAAGCCGAGCATGGCGACGAGCAGGATCGCGATGATGATCTCCTGGAAGCTGCGCGAAACTGCGATGATTGCGCGGCAGAAAAGGTAGACAGGAGCCGGAGCAATATTGCGGGCTGCGCCCAGCGCGACAGGCACGGACAGCAAAAAGCCTGCGACGGTGGCCACCAGCGTCATCGTCAGGCTCTCCAATACGCCGTCGATGATCTGGTCGGCGCGCGAGACGAAATCCGGCGCCGCCATGGCTTGCACAAACTCCAGTGCGCGGGGCATCCCGGCGACGATGCGCTGCCAGTTGATCTCCAGCGACCCGACAGCGACGACAAGATAGCCGCCCACGCCCAGGCACAGCGCGGCTCGCCACCAGGGATTGGCGATCATGGGCGGACGTCGCCAGCGAACGGCTGTGTCAGTCATCGTCGGCCTGTTCATCGGCCTGGTCGTCGGGAGGATCGCCCGCCATCGATGCCCAGTCTTCGTCGCCGTAAATCTGCGTAAGCACCGCAGTGTCCAGTTGCTTGACCGGACCGTCGAAGACGATTCGCCCGGCGCGCAGACCGATCAGGCGCGGACAGAAGCGCATCGCCAGCGGCACATCATGGAGATTGATGATCGCGGGCAGCCCGTGTTCGGTGCACAGTTCATGAATCAGCCGCATGATCTGGCGCGCGGTGCGCGGATCGAGGCTGGCGGTCGGCTCGTCAACGAGCAACAGCTCCGGTGCCTGCATCAGCGCGCGTGCGATGCCCACGCGCTGGCGTTGGCCGCCGGACAGGGCGTCGGCGCGACGATCCGCATAGCCTTCGAGACCGACGCGCTCGAGCA
>JBGTIC010000183.1:0-1950 GCA_041745895.1 Gammaproteobacteria bacterium | reverse complement strand
GGCAGCGGCCTGGGCTCGCGCTTGCGCCGATTAGCCTTCCTGCGCATGGGCCCCTCCACTGATCGTTGCCGCCGACAGGCTGGTCTCCAGCACGCGCCACGCCAGTTCGGCGAAATCCATGCCGGCAGCACGCGCCGCCATCGGCACCAGCGAGTGATCGGTCATGCCGGGCACGGTATTGACCTCGAGCAGCTGCGCCTTGCCGTGATCATCGAGCATCAGGTCGACGCGGCCCCAGCCGCGCGCGCCGACGAGATCGAAGGCCCTCAGCGCAAGTTCCGCCATGGCCTGCTCGCGTGCCGGTGACAGGCCGCAGGGGCACAGGTAGCGCGTCGAGTCGGCCTGATACTTGGCCTCGTAGTCGTAGAAGCTGCGCGGGGTTTCGATGCGGATCACCGGCAGCGCCGTGCCCTGCAGAATGCCCACGGTGTATTCACCGCCCGAGAGAAATCGCTCGGCGATGACACAGGTGTCATGGCGAAGGGCCGCAGCCAGGGCGCGCGGCAGGGCGGCGGCCGTGTCGACGCGGCTCATGCCCACGCTGCTGCCTTCTCGTGCAGGCTTGACGAACAGGGGCAGACCCAGCGCATCAACGACGCCGTCAAGATCGCTTTGCGCATCGAGTACCGCGAATGCAGCCGTGGGCAGACCGGCCCCGAGGAACAGCTGCTTGCTGCGCAGCTTGTCCATCGCCAGGGCCGAGCCGAGCACGCCCGAACCGGTATAGGCCAGGTGCTGACACTCCAGCCAGCCCTGCAGCGTGCCGTCTTCGCCGCCGCGGCCATGCAGCGCATTCCACACCCGCTCGATGCGCCCGTCGTGCAAGGCCTCGAGACCGTCATCGCGCGGGTCGACTGCCACGGCCGCCACGCCGCGACTGCGCAGCGCGTCGAGGACCGCCTTGCCACTGTTCAGCGACACCTCGCGCTCGGCCGAGGCACCACCGAGCAGCACGGCCACGCGACCGAAGTCAGCGGCGTGTCGCACTTCGATGCGCGTGCCGGGGTTCATGCCGGCTCTCCCACGATGCGCACTTCGTGCTGCAGGGTCACACCATGGACTTCGGCTACCCGGTGCGCGACAAACTCGATCAGTGCCTCGATATCCTTCGCGGTGGCCGAGCCCGTGTTGATGATGAAATTCGCGTGCTTCGGTGACACCTGGGCGCCGCCCAGCGTATGGCCTTTCAGTCCCGCCGCCTCGATCAGGCGGGCGGCATGGTCGCCCTCGGGATTGCGGAATACCGAACCGCAGGACGGCAGCCCGAGTGGCTGGGTGTCGCGACGGCGGGCCATCAGTGCCTGCACGCGTTCACGGCTGGCTTCGGGATCCGCCTCGAACGCGAAGACCGCCGAGATGAACCATTCTTCGCCCGGCAGACCGACACTGCGGTAACCGATCTCGAAGTCTGCCGGCGTGCGCGTGTGCAGCCCGCCGCGGCGATCCATGGTCGTCACGCCAGTGACGAAGTCCCAGGTCTCGCCGCCGTAGGCACCGGCGTTCATCGCCAGCGCACCGCCGATGCTGCCCGGAATGCCGGCGAAAAACTCCGCGGGTCCGAGCTTGTAGCGCACGCAGTGGCGCGCCAGCACGGTACATGGCACACCTGCCCCGGCTTCGAGCCGCAATTCACCGATCCGGCGCACCTCGTTGAGCAGACCGATGGTATTGACCACCAGACCGCGGATGCCGCCGTCGCGCACCAGCAGATTGCTGCCCAGGCCGCACCAGAATACCGGCACCTCCTCGGGCGTGGCGGCCAGCATCCCGGAGAGGTCTGCAATGCTGGCGGGCCGGAAGAACTGCTCGGCCGGACCACCGACCCGCCACGAGGTGTGACGCGACATCGGCTCGGCGGCTTTCAGTTCGCCCTGGGGCAGGTAGGCGCTGGCTGCGTTCATGCCGCCGCCTCGCGCTTGGCGATCACTTTCGCGGGCAACTCGGCTGCCA
>JBGTIC010000182.1:0-33754 GCA_041745895.1 Gammaproteobacteria bacterium | reverse complement strand
GAACTGCTCGACGATCCGGCGCGCCAGGGCGCTCTCGCGGCCGGCGCGCTGCACGACTCGGAGGCCTGGTCATCGGAGGCCATGGCGCGACGGATGATCACGCTGTATGAGACGCTTGCGGAAGCACACCGCACACCGTGTCTGCCGGCGCCTGATTGACGCCGGGTGCGACGCTTTATTCCGAGGACCAGCGTGAGGTGCCTGGCGATGCACCCGCTGCGCTCGGCCTTGCGGCTTCGCCGGAAAACTCCGCCGGGCGCAGGACTGTTGCTGGGCGGGAAACGGCCTGGCTTCCGTTTACCGGTAATGCTTTCACATTGACCTTTCGGAGAATCGTTGCCGGAATGCCCATCGCGACGGCGCCCGAAGGCACGTTTTTCACCACCACGGAGTTTGCGCCGATTGTCGCATCATCCCCCACGAGGACCCTGCCGAGAAGCTTGGCACCGGCGCCCACATTGACGCGGTCGCCCAGAACGGGCGCATCGAACGGCGCGTCGAGCGACTTGTTGCCCAGCGTACAGCCTTGGCGGATGTAGCAGTCGTTGCCGATCACGCTGTTGCCGTGGATCACGATCGAATGGGAGTGCTCCAGCGTGACCCGTCGGCCGACCTGTGCCGAGTACGGAAGCTCGATGCCGTAGCGATTTCGAATCCGGATGAAGAGCCGACGATAGATGAAGCTCAGCGGCGCTCGCAGCAGTCTGTTATCGATACGCATGCGCCAGACGCCGAAGCGGTATACCGCGATCGCGCGAAAGCCCGGCCGGGTCCAGTCGCGTCCGTGACTCACGTAATCCTCACGAATGAGCGTCAGCAGATCGAGCGCCTGAGTATGCCTGCTTTCCAGGATACCGCTCATGTGCGCCCCGGCAGCAGAACGCTGCGACGGACATGATCGCGCCACAGGTGCGAAGAAGGAAAGCCGTCGGGAGAACGCAGGACAGCCGGATGCATTCGATACAGACCGAGGCTGACGGCAAACGAGTCGACGGTGTCGGTAATCAGCGACAGGAGGAACTCCGTCGGCGGCCGGTATTCGGCACACGAAGACCACCCGTTCGCGTTGATCGCCAATGCACGCGTGCGATAGTTGAAAATGACGATGGGTAGCTTCATATCACCACTACGACCTGATGCGAGCTGATACGTTCCGAGGCCCTTTGGCGCAACATCGCCAGGCGAGATGCCAAAGTGTGGCGTTGAGATCAGCGCGGCGTCGGTTCGCCATCGCACCGATGTCTGAATGGGCGACTTGCGAGCATGCCTGCGGGGGACGGCTTGACAGGACGACCGACCGGGCATGATGCTGCGGGCTGATATTCCGTCCGGAGTGTTCATGCACCTCTCACCACGTGTCACCCCGCCATCGGCCGATCACATCGAAGCGTTTCTCGATGCCGCGCGCGCGGCTCGCCCGACACTGGATCTGCACAACAACTGGGAGGTGCGCTGGATCGGCCTGGATGCGCAGACGACTCAGCAGATCTTCGAGCTGATACGCGCCGGCGACAAAACCGGCACATTCACGCTGCCGTGGCTTGTGGAGCGCACCAGCCGCAAAACCCCGCATGCGGGATTGCATCTGGTGCTGGTCGATATGGATGGGCGACCGACGTTGCTGGTGCGTATCAGCGAAGTCCGCGACGCGGTGTTCGGTCAGGTCACGGCAAAAGACACAGCAGTGGATGGCTCACCCGTACGAGATCCTGTCGTCTGGAAGGCCTTGCACACACAATACTGGAACGCGCTGCTCGAACCCCACGGACTGGCTGTGTCCGAGGACATGCCCTTCTGGATCGAGCCCTTCGAACTGGTGTTCGACGCCCACGCCGAGTCACCCGCCCGAAGTTAGGTCAACGCACGCAGCAGCGCCGTCACGGCCAGCGCCGCCAGCAACACCCAGGTGCCCAGTGTGCCTGCGAAGCGGCCGAAGCTGGTGCCGGTGGAGCGCGAGAGTCCGAAGGCATGCAGACCCCTGAATACCAGCAGGGCCGCTCCGGCCGCATGCAGCCATAGGGATGCAAGCCCGTCGTACTCGAGCAGCGCGATCAGCAGCAGCGTGATCGGTGTGTATTCCAGGAAGTTGCCGTGCACGCGCGTCGCGCGTTGCAGATCGGCATTGCCACCATCACCAAGGCCGATGCGCAGGCTTCGGCGCAGACGCACCACCTGCCATGAAAGTACCAGGAGCAGAAGAGCAAGCAGACCGGCGTAGAGCAGTGTGACGTTCATTGGCAATCCTCATATGACATCGAATCGGGTAAGCGTCAGTCCACATCGCCAGCAAGCGCCGTGCAGGCGGCATGTCGATCGCAATGCAGCAGATGGTCGTTCACCACCCCCATCGCCTGCAGGTACGCATAGATGATCGTGCTGCCGACGAAGCGAAACCCGCGCTTGCGCAGATCGCGACTGAGTGTGTCCGACAGCGGTGTGCTGGCTGGCACTTCGGCCATGCTCGCGCGCCTGCCGTCGACAGGGTGACCATCGACGAAGCGCCACAGGTAGGCGTCGAAGGAACCGAAGGCTGCCTGCACTTCCAAAAACGCGCGGGCGTTGGTCACTGCCGAGGCGACCTTGAGACGATTGCGGATGATGCCGGGATCGGTGAGCAGTTGTGCGCAATGCGCCTCGTCGAAGCGCGCGACATGCAGCGGGTCGAAGTCGGCAAACGCACGACGATAGCCGTCGCGGCGATGCAGCACCGTGGCCCACGACAGGCCGGCCTGGGCGCCTTCGAGCAACAGGAACTCGAACAAGCGACGATCATCGTGCGTGGGCACGCCCCATTCTTCGTCATGGTAGGCCAGATATGCGTCGCTGACACCGAGTGCCCAGTCGCAGCGCGAGGGCGTATGGGCTGCTTCAGGCATCGTCGCGCTGCTGCCCGGAGATGCGTCGATCAACTGAGTTTGTCTCCAGCACGCCGCGCAGATCCGTGAGCACCGCTGCGGTGTCGGGCCGTACACCGCGCCACAGGCGGAAGGACTCGGCAGCCTGCTCTACCAGCATGCCGACCCCCTGCTCTGCGGCAGCCGCACCGTGCAGCAATGACCAGCGTTGAAACGGGGTCTGGCCGGGACCGTAGAGCATGTCATAGCACACGCTGTGTTCGGCGACGCATTCAGCCAGCAAGGGTGGCGTATCCCCGATGATGCCGGCAGAGGTGGCATTGATCAGCAGATCGAAGGCACCCGCGCCCTGCAACGCATCATAGCCGCCCGCCCTCGCGCCGTGCGGGTGACCAGCATCAGCGAGCAGCTGTTCGGCGCGTGCGGCAGTCCGGTTGACAAGCCAAAGCGCGGCGGGTCGCTGCGCCAGCAAGGGGCCAAGCACCCCGCGTGCGGCACCGCCGGCGCCGACCAGCAGTACTCGGCGAGCGGCGATCTGCCAGTCCAGGTTGGCGAGCAGATCACGCACCAGGCCGGCCCCGTCGGTGTTGTCTCCGAGCACAGCGCCGGCGTCGCTGCGCGCCAGCGTGTTCACCGCACCGGCAGCACGTGCGGCGGGCGAGAGCGTTTTTGCCAGCGCACAGGCTGCCTGCTTATGCGGCAGGGTCACGTTCATGCCGCGGCCGCCACCGGCGAAGAACGCCTCGACGGTTTCTGCAAAAGCCTCCGGGGTGGCATCGATGGCGTCATAGCTGAGCGATTCGCCGGTCTGCTGCGCGAACCGCGCGTGGATCCATGGCGAGCGACTGTGTGCGACCGGATGACCGATGACGGCGTAGCGGTCCATGCGATGATCCGCCCGAGCCAGGCCTCAGGCCCCGTCGCCCTGCGCCAGCCAGCCGAGCACTCGCGGGGTGAAGTAGCTCAGGATCGCTGCGGCACCCGCGCGCTTGAAGCACAGCAGTGCTTCCATGACTGCCGGCTGTTCGTCAAGCCAGCCGCGTTCGATCGCAGCAGTCAACATCGCGTACTCGCCACTGACCTGGTAGGCCAATGTGGGCACACCGTAGCGCTCATGCACTCGACGAATGATGTCCAGGTAGGGCAGACCGGGCTTGACCATGACCATGTCCGCGCCCTCGTCGATGTCGAGCGCGACTTCGCGCAAGGCCTCATCGCCGTTGGCCGGATCCATCTGATAGCTGAACTTGTCGGCCTTGCCCAGGTTCGTCGCCGAGCCCACGGCATCGCGAAAAGGCCCGTAAAAGCTTGAGGCGTATTTCGCAGCGTAGGCGAGCACACGCACATTGACGTGACCTGCCTCCTCGAGGGCGTCGCGCAGACGCCCGATGCGCCCGTCCATCATGTCCGAGGGGGCGATGACATCCGCGCCCGCCGCGGCGTGCGAAAGTCCCTGACGCACCAGCGCCTCGACGGTTACATCATTGAGCACGTAGCCCGCATCATCGATGATTCCGTCCTGGCCGTGGGTGGTATAGGGATCCAGCGCGGCATCGGTGATCACGCCCAGCGCCGGGTAGGCGGCCTTGAGCGCACGCACGGCGCTCTGCACCAGGCCTTGCGGATTCCAGGCCTCGCGGCCGTCTTCGCTCTTCGCTGATGCGGGCGTCACCGGAAACAGTGCCACCGCCGTCAATCCCTGGGCGACAAGCGGCGCGCAGGCGCGCATCAGCAGGTCGACCGAGAGGCGCTCCACGCCCGGCATGCTCGCCACCGGCTCGCTGCGTGCTTCGCCCGGGAGCACGAACACCGGCCAGATCAGGTCATCGGTGCTCAGGTGCGACTCGCGCATCAACCGGCGTGAGAACTGATCGGCGCGCATGCGACGCATCCGTGTGCGGGGATAGGCGGGGCTGCCGGTCATGCTCGACTCCGTGGGGGATCGCGACCACGCAATGATAGGGCAGGTGCGCCGGCACGGGTACCCGGATCACCGGTGAAAATGTCACGTCTGGACGGTATCGTTACCCTCCCCATTTCATGGAGCGGTGAGATGACTGATGAGATCGAGTTTTACACCAACCCCAATTCCCGTGGACGCATGGTGCGCTGGATGCTGGAGGAGCTTGGCGTGCCGTACCGCACGCAGGTGGTCGAGTACGGCCCGGCAATGAAGTCGCCCGAATACCTCGCCATCAATCCCATGGGCAAGGTGCCCAGCCTCGTTCACGGCGATACGATCATTACCGAGTGTGCGGCCATCTGCGCCTACCTCGCAGATGCGTTTCCAGCGGCGGGCTTGGCCCCCCCGCTTGCGGATCGGGGCGATTATTATCGTTGGTTGTTTTTCGCCGCAGGTCCGGTCGAGGCTGCAGTGGCATGCAAGGCCATGGGCATCGAGCCCGACGAGAAGCAGAGTATGACAGTTGGTTTCGGCAGCTTCGACGCTGTGGTCGACACACTGGAGCACGCCGTCAAGGGTCGCAAACACATTGCAGGCCCGAACTTCTCGGCCGCAGATGTCTACGTGGGTTCCCAGATCGGCTGGGGCCTGGCGTTCGGCACGATCGAAAAGCGCCAGGCGCTGGTCGACTACTGGGAAGGCCTGGCAGCGCGCCCGGCCTGCAAACGGGCCAGCGAACTGGATGATGCCGGGACCTGACGCGGCGCGGCGGTGGGCGTCAGCTTCGAACCGCTGACTAGCGCATGGTCACCAGTTCCTCGGCGCTGGTCGGGTGTATGGCCACGGTGTCGTCGAAATCCCGTTTAGTGGCGCCCATCTTAACCGCCACCGCAAAACCCTGCAGCATCTCGTCGGCGCCGTCACCGATGACATGCACGCCCACGATCTTTTCGTCGGGCAGTACGGTCACCAGCTTCATCGCCGCCGGGACCTTGCGGGTCTGCAGCGCATAGGCCATCGGCGTGAAGCGGCTGGTGTAGACCTTGACCTGGTCGTCACCGAAGCGCGCACGCGCTTCGACCTCGCTGCAACCCACAGTACCAATCGGCGGATGGGTGAAGATCACTGTGGGAATATCGCTGTAGTCGAGGTGTCGCTCGGCCATGCCGCCGAACAGGCGATCTGACAGCCGCCGTCCAGCCGCGATCGCCACCGGTGTCAGCGCGGCTTTGCCGGTGATATCGCCGATGGCGTGGATGCCCGTGACATTGGTCTGCTGGAAACGGTCGGTCGGCACGAATCCAAGCTCGTCCCGATCCACACCCGCGGCGTCAAGTTTCAGCTGATCGCTGCGCGGACGCCGGCCGATTGCCCAGAGCACGCAATCGAAGGGGCCGAAGCGCCGGCCGTCCTGCGCACATACTATGCGACCGTCGGCGACCTGCTCGACCACGGCCGGCGAGACTTCGGTTTCGATTCGCAGACCATCGGCATGCATCTGCTCGAGCAGCCGATCGGAGAGCATCTCATCGAAACTTCTGAGGATACGATCGCGGCGCAGCAGCACCGTGACCTCCGAGCCCAGCGCGTGGAATACCCCTGCCAACTCGGCGGAGATATAGCCGCTGCCCACCACGGCGACCCGGCGGGGCTGCTCGGACAAGGCGAAAAAATCATCCGAGGTGATGCCCAGCTCGGCGCCCGGGATCGCCGGCACTATGGGCTCACCGCCGGTGGCGATGACGATCTGATCGGCGGAGATGCGCCTGCCCGCCACCTCCACGGTGCGCGCATCGACGAAATGGGCCATGCCCTCGAAGCGAGTCACGCCACGGCGCTCGAGGTTGGCGGCGTAGAGGCCGTTCAGGCGCGAAATGTAGGCATCGCGCGCCTCCTTCAGGCGACCCCAGTCCAGCACGGGGGCGCTGAGCTCGAAGCCGTAGCCGGCGGCCATCTCGAAGTGCTCGGCCAGGGTCGCCGCATACCACATGACCTTCTTGGGCACGCAGCCGACGTTGACGCAGGTGCCGCCCAGCCGCCCGGCCTCGATCACCGCGGTGCTCGCGCCATACTCGGCCGCCCGCTGGCTGGCGGCCAGCCCGCCGCTGCCGCCGCCGATGGCCAGCAGGTCGAAATGTGTCGTCATCAGCCAATCCCGGTGTCTGCGAGGGCTGTGAGTATGCGTGCTGTGTTCAGATTCGCAAGCCTGCGCGCGGCTCAGCCAGCGCCATTCCTCGGGTATCATCAGGCTTGATCAAGGACGGTGATGCGCTCCATGGATGACAATCCCCTGCTCGACCTGACTGGCCTGCCGCGCTTTTCTGCGATCGACCCGGAGCATGTCCGGCCGGCCGTGAAAGGTGTTCTCGAGGACAACCGCAGCGCCGTGGCAGCACTGCTCGCAAACCCGGCACAGGCGGATTTCGAGCACCTGGTGCTGGGGCTCGAGCGCCTCGGACACCGCCTCGGGCGGGTCTGGTCGCCCGTGTCGCATCTCAATGCGGTGGCCAATGCGCCGGCGCTTCGCGAAGCCTACAACGACTGCCTGCCGCTGCTGTCCGAATACGCAAGCGACCTGGGCCAGAATCGCCAGCTGTTCGAGGCTTACGAGCGTATCGCAAGCGAAGATGCCAGTCTCGATGCCACCCGGCGGCGGCTGCTCGATCACGCGCTACGCGACTTCCGCCTGGCCGGCGTGGCGCTGACCCCGGCTGACCGGCAACGCTTCCGCGAGTTGATGACCGAGCTGTCGCAGTTGCAGGCCAGCTTCGAGCAGAACCTGCTGGATGCCAGCGACGCCTGGCGCCACCACGCGAACACCGACGCGCAGGTCTCCGGACTTCCGGCCAGCACGCTGCGCGCTGCTGCCCGGGCAGCGCAGGAGGCGAAAAAAGCCGGCTGGCTGTTCAAGCTCGACCCCCCGACCTATGTTTCGGTCATGACGCATGCCGATGACCCGACGCTGCGCGAGACCTTCTATCGCGCCTGGGTCACGCGCGGATCCGATCAGGGCGACCACGATGCGAAGTTCGACAACAGCCGGCTGATGGAGCGCATCCTCGATTGCCGGCATGAGGCAGCATCGCTGCTGGGCTTTGCCAGCTACGCGGAGCTGTCCCTGGCACGCAAGATGGCAGGCTCCACCGACGAGGTGATGGCGTTCCTGGAGGGCCTGGCGCGGCGCTGCCGACCCCAGGCGCTGACAGAGTTCGCCGAACTCGAGGCTCTGGCGGGCCGGCCGCTGGCCGCCTGGGATATCGGCTATTACTCCGAGAAGCTGCGCCAGGCACGCTTTGACCTGTCTGACGAGGCACTCAAGCCCTATTTTCCGGTACCGAAGGTGCTCACCGGCCTGTTCGGCATCGCAGCGCAACTCTACGGCCTGCGGGTCAGCCTCCGCGATGATGTGGAAACCTGGCATGCCGATGCCCGCTACTACGACGTCTGCGGGCGTGACGGCGCACCGCTGGGCGGGTTCTATATCGACCTGTATGCGCGCAGCGGCAAGCGCTCGGGGGCGTGGATGGACGAGTGTGTCGTACGCGCGGCGGTCGACCCCGAGATCAGTCATCCCGTCGCCTACCTGGTGTGCAATTTCCCACCGCCCGATGAGGAAACACCCTCCCTGCTCAGTCATCAGGACGTGGTCACGCTATTCCACGAGTTCGGCCACACGCTGCACCACCTGCTCACGCGGGTCGACTATCCATCGCTGTCCGGCATCAACGGCGTGCCCTGGGATGCGGTGGAGCTGCCCAGCCAGTTCTTCGAGAACTGGGCCTGGCTCCCCGAAGCCATCCCGATGATTTCGGCGCACCATGAAACCGGCGAGCCGCTGCCGGCCGACATGCTGCAGCGATTGCGAGAATCACGCGTGTTTCAGTCCGGCCTGCAGTCCGTGCGGCAGCTGGAGTTCGCGCTGTTCGACTTTCGCCTGCATGCACAGTATCAGCCAGGTCGGCCGGGCCAGGTCGACACGCTGCTCGCGGAGGTCCGCAGGGAGGTGGCCGTGGTACCCGTGCCCGACTACAACCGCTTTGCGCACGGCTTCTCGCACATCTTCGGCGGCGGCTACGCGGCCGGCTATTACAGCTACAAGTGGGCCGAGGTGCTGGCCGCGGATGCCTTCTCTGCCTTCGAGGAGAACGGTGCGTTTCACGGCGCCACGGCTCAGCGATTTCTTGACAGCATTCTCGCCGTGGGCGGCACGCGAGATGCGATGGAGGCGTTCATCGAGTTTCGTGGCCGCCGCCCCGATCCCGCGGCGTTGCTGCGCCAGAGCGGAATTGCGGCATGAGGGTCGCAAGCTGGAACGTCAATTCACTTCGTGTGCGCCTGCCGCAGGTACTGCAGTGGCTGGCGAAGGCGCAACCCGACGTGCTGGGCTTGCAGGAGACCAAGCTTACAGACCCGGACTTCCCACTTGCCGAGCTGGAAGCAGTCGGTTATCGGGCAGTATTTTCAGGGCAGAAAACTTACAACGGCGTCGCACTGCTCGCACGCAGCCAGCCCGGGGAGGTGATCACCGACCTGGCAGGCCTTCAGGATCCGCAGCGTCGAGTGATGGCGGCCAGCGTCGATGGGGTGCGCATCTGGAACCTCTATGTTCCGAATGGCCAGTCGGTGGAGTCGGAGAAGTATCTCTATAAGCTCGGCTGGCTCAAGGCTCTGGCGGAGCAACTGGCTGTCGAACTCGAGCGCCACCCGAAGGTGGTCGTGATGGGCGATTTCAATATCGCCCCGGACGATCGCGATGTCCACGACCCGGTCGCCTGGGCAGGCAAGATTCTGTGCAGCGAACCCGAGCGCTCGGCGCTCGGCACATTGTTGTCTTTGGGATTGGAAGACCTTTTTCGTCGCTTCGAACAACCGGAGGGCATCTTCAGCTGGTGGGACTATCGGGCAGCAGGTTTTCGACGAAACCTCGGCCTGCGTATCGATCTGATCCTCGCCAACCCGGCGATGGCCGCCAGATGCACGCGCTGCGAAGTCGATTCCGAACCGCGTCGCTGGGAGCGTCCGTCGGACCATGCGCCGGTGATTGCAGACTTCGATCTGTAACCGGGACTTCACGAATCCGCCATACGGCGGGTAGACTCCCGGCATGGCAATCAGGCGTGATGACCGTTTGCAGGAACGTCGCAGCGAGTACGACGTGACCAACCGCGTGCGCGTCAGCTGCGTGGCCGATGTGCGCACGGCGGTGCTGGAGATCTACAGCGACACCTGGCCATGCGCATCCACCGACACGCTCTGGCTGGCTTTTCATGATTTCGAGCGCCTGTTCTCCGGGCTGACGCCCGGCTACGTCGGCTGCGACACCAGTTATCATGACATGCAGCACACGCTGGACATGGTCCTGGCGATGGCACGGCTGCTGCGTGGCTACGAGCTGGTCTGCGATGCGGGCGATCGGCTTGGCGCTGAACGTGCAGCGATGGGCTTGGTCACCGCGCTGTTTCATGATGCAGGCTACATCCGCCACCTGATCCGCGATGCCGGCACACAATCCGGAGCCGAGTTCACCGTCAGCCATGTCACACGCAGCGGTCATTTTCTGGCCGATTACCTGCCCGGCATCGGCCTGGGCGAGTGGGCCACTCTCGCGCCGCAGATCGTGCACTACACCGGATACGAGGTGAATCTCGATCACATCGAACTCGATGATCCCCGCGACTGCATCGTCGGGCACCTGATGGGAACCGCCGACCTGCTTGCCCAGATGGCCGATCGCTGCTACCTGGAGAAGTGTCGCGATCGCCTGTTCCCGGAGTTCGTGGTCGGCGGTGTAGCCATCGCGCAGAGTGATGCAGGCGCTCCACGCGTCGTCTACGGGTCCGGACGCGACCTGCTTCGCCAGACGTTTTCTTTTTACGAGGAGTCCGCGCAGCGGCGCCTGGTGGTGACATTCAATCGGGCCTATCGCTACCTGGAGCTGATGTTCGATGGCCGCAATCCCTATATGGAATGCATCCACCACAACCTCGAGCACCTCGGGCGTGTACTGCGTAACAACAACTGGAGCGTACTGCGACGCCGCCCGCCGTGTTTTACGGCCTTTGCCGACGCCGAGGATTTGCTCAAGCGCCTTGCGCTGGATCGCCTTCGCGAACTCGAACGCAACCAACTCATCACCCTGCGTCGGCCGGCGCGCAAACCCGTGCCCATCGGAACCCCCACACTGACGCTGGCGGGCGCCTGAGCCATGTCAGTTGCGATTGCACTGCGCTGCCTGCTGGCGCTGATGCTGGCATTTCCGGCAGCCGTTGCTGCCGCAATCGCTCAGGAAACCCTGCCTGTGCCGGTCATGGGGCACGAAGTCACCCAGATCGGTCCCGGCTACTACACCTTCCGCTACACCGGCACACGCAACATCTTTCTGATCACCGACGAAGGCGTCATCGTTACCGATCCGATCAGTCCCGAGGCCGCGGCGGTGATGCGTCGCGAGATCGCCAGGCTCACCGACCTGCCGGTGAAGTACGTCGTCTACAGCCACGACCACTGGGACCACATCCTCGGAGCAGGCATCTTTGTCGACGAAGGTGCCGAGGTCATCAGTCACGAGAACTGCCTGGCGAGCTTCTATGACATGCCGCACCCGGCGCTGGTAAGACCCGACTGGACTTTCAGCGGTGATCACGACCTGACGCTGGGCGAACGCACCTTGCACTTGCGCTATCTGGGTCGCAATCACGGCAACTGCCTGGTGATCATGACGCCCGACCACGTGAAGGTGCCGTTCATCGTCGACCTGGCTACCCCGGGCGGCATGCCGTTGCCGATGATCCCCGATTACTCGCTGCACAACTGGATACGCACGCTGCTGATACTGGAGTCCTGGGACTGGGAGTACTCGGTGGGCGGACACGGCATTCCGATCGCCCCCAAGGCGCTGCTCGCCGAGCGCCGACGCTATCTGCAGGCGCTGATCGGCGAGACCAGACGCCGCCTCGATGAGGGCGTGGCCATCGAGGAGATTCCGTCGGCGGTGCGAGACGCGCTGCGCGAGGACTTCGGCCATCTGCGAAACTTCGAGGCCTGGGCGCCGTACAACACCCAGCGCGTGATCACCTATTTCGGCATGGGCTGGTAGGCGCCCGCGCGGGTCAATCCACCAGGTCGATGCGATAGAGTCCGCCGTCCTCGTGGTCGGTCAGCACATAGATCGCGCCATCCGGACCTTCACGCACATCGCGGATCCGCCCCACCTCGCCGTTGATCAGCTCCTCTTCGTGAACGACGGTGTCGTTCTCGATGACGAGCCTGCGGATGCGTTCAGCGCGAAGGCCCCCGGCAAGCAGATTGCCTTGCCAGCGCGGGAAGGTATCGGTGGTCAGCAGGGCGAGCCCCGAAGGCGCCAGCGTCGGCAGGAACTCATACACCGGATCGACCATGTCCGGGCGGCTGCGCGCCTCACCGTATTGTTCCTCGGTGCGGTAGTCCCGGCCCCGGCCGGCGGTCGGCCAGCCATAGTTGTTGCCGGCCACGACCAGGTTGAGTTCATCGCCTCCTCGCGGACCATGTTCGGTCGCCCAGATCTTGTCGGTGGCCGGATCCACGACCATGCCCTGGATGTTGCGATGGCCATAGCTGAACACTTCAGGCAGTACGTCATCGCGGCCCACGAAAGGATTGTCGTCGGGGACGCTGCCGTCGTCGTTCAGGCGCAGCACGGTGCCGGCATGGTCAGCCGCATCCTGGGCCCGCGGCGGCTCGGCGCCGCGATCGCCGATGGATACCAGCATCGTGCCATCCGCGCGCCAGGCGATGCGCGAGCCGTAGTGACGGCCAGGCTGGGAGCGTCGATCCTGGACGAAGAGTTCCTCGAGGTCGACGAGACGATCGGCGTCGATGCGCGCCCGCGCGACCGTCGTGGTCGTCGCCGAGCCATCACCGCCGGAATAGGTCAGGTAGATCCAGCCGTTGTCGGCGTAGTCGGGATGAAGCACGACATCGAGCAAGCCACCCTGGCCTGCGACCGCGACCTCGGGCACACCCTCGATGCGCGTACGCGTGCCATCGGCGGCGAGCCGATTCAGCCGGCCCGGGCGCTCGGTGACCAGATAGCCACCGTCTGGCAGAAAAGCCAAGGACCACGGATGTTCCAGGTTGCCCGCGACCTGGCTGATGCGGATCTGGTGGTACTCGGTGCGCAGGTCTCGCGCCTCGAAGTGCGTATCGGCGTTCGAGGCCTCGGCCGCCGCCATCGGCTGGGTGGCCCCCCGTGCGGCTGGGGTTTCCCGGGGCGCTTCAGCAGCCTCCTGCGCACACCCGGCCGCCACCAGGCTGGTTGCAAGAAATCCGGAAATGGCGGTTGCGCGTAGGTTCATGGATGCGGCTCCCTGAGAAGATAGAGCCTTCAAGCATACCGTGTCGGCGCCGCGGCTTCAGCCGGAGACCGCCTGCCGGTGCCACAAGCAGCCGCGTACGGTATTGTCGCGCTGGGATGCCACGCGGATGTTGAGGACTGAACGACATGGCGGTTGAACACAGCGCCGGGGACCTGGTGCGCATCGTATCGCTGTTGGCCGCAGCCGTGGTCGCTGTACCGTTGTTCCGACGTATCGGCCTGGGGTCGGTCCTGGGATACCTGGCCGCGGGACTGGTGATCGGTCCGTTCGGCCTGGCGCTGTTTGCCGATCCTGCGGCGATTCTGCATGTCGCGGAGCTCGGTGTGGTGATGTTCCTGTTCATCATCGGCCTGGAGATGCGGCCCAGCCACCTGTGGCAGCTGCGCGGTCAGATCTTCGGCCTTGGCGCGGTGCAGATCGGCACGGTGATCGTGGCACTGACGGCGGTTGGTCTGGCGTTCGGCCTGTCATTGATGGTCGCGTTCATCGGCGCAGCAGGTTTCGTGCTGACCTCCACGGCCATCGTCTTTCAGGTGCTGGGCGAGCGCGGTGACATCGCCTCTCCCCGTGGCCAGAAGATGGTCTCGGTGCTGCTGTTCGAGGACATGCTGATCGTGCCGCTGCTGGCGCTGGTGGCATTCATGGCGCCGGTACAGGCCGACGTCTCGGCCGCCGGGCGCCTGATGGATATTGCCATCGGTGTCGGCGCGATCGCCGGGCTCGTCGTCGTCGGCCTGTGGCTGCTCAATCCGCTTTTTCGCGTCCTGGCGGCCTCGAAGGCTCGCGAGGTGATGACCGCGGCCGCGCTGCTGGTCGTGCTGGGCTCGGCGTTGCTGATGGAGCTGGGTGGACTGTCCATGGCGATGGGGGCGTTCCTGGCCGGAGTGCTGCTCTCGGAATCCAGCTTCCGGCATCAGCTGGAAGCAGACATCGAGCCGTTTCGCGGGTTGCTGCTCGGATTGTTTTTCCTGGCGGTGGGGATGTCGCTGGATCTGGCCGTAGTCGCGGCGAACTGGGCGATGATCGCAGCGATGGTACCGGCTCTCATGGCGGCCAAGGGCGTGTGCATCTACCTGGTCGCGCGCCTGCTGCGCAGTGGGCATGTCGAGGCACTGGATCGTGCGGTGCTGATGGCCCAGGGCGGTGAGTTTGCTTTCGTGCTCTATGCGGCGGCTGCCGGCGTCGGGCTCATCGATGCGGAGATCAATTCCAACCTGACAGCGATCGTCGTGCTCTCGATGGTCATTACGCCGATGCTGCTGATCCTCGTGCGGCCGCTATTGCGCCGCGAAGGCGTATCGATGGACGGCGTGGAAGCCAGCCACGATCTGAGGGGCAGCGTGCTGGTGATCGGTTTCGGGCGCTTCGGGCAGGTGGCCTCCCAGTCGCTTCTGGCCGGGCGGGTGAATGTCAGCATCATCGATGCCAACCCGGAACGCATCCGCAATGCCGAACGTTTCGGCTTCAAGGTGTACTTCGGTGACGGCACCAGACTTGACGTGCTGGAAGCCTCCGGGGCCGGCAGTGCTCAAGCAATCCTGGTGTGCATCGATGATGCGGGCGCGGCCACTCGTATCGCGCAGCTGGTGCGCACACAATTCCCGCAGGCGCGCCTGCTGGTGCGCGCGTGGGATCGGCAGCACGCCCGCGAGTTGCAGAATGCCGGTGTCGACTTCCAGATCCGTGAGACTTTCGAATCGGCAATGCTGTTCGGCAGGCAGGCCCTCCAGACCCTGGGCGTGGATGCCGTCGCCGCGCGGGAAGTGTCAGAAGACATCCGGCGGCGTGACAGCGAGCGCTTCGCACTTGAAGTGGCAAGCGGCAGCGGCCTGGCAGGCAAAGACAGGCTGTATCGCAATACTGGCGAGGACAGGCTCCAGCCGGCGCCGCTGCTCGATCCCTTGGCTGCGTCGCCTGAGCGTGCCGGTCGAGAATGAAGGCGACCCGGCGTCTTGTCGGCTGGAGCGGCGCCGCACTGGTTGTCCTGGTGGCGGCACTGGCCGGGTACAGCGCGATGACGATGCGTGCGGTCGAGCGCCAGTTGCCGCCGCAGGGCAGCTTCATCGAGGTGGAGGGCGCGCGCATCCACTACGTCGACCGGGGCGTGGGCGCGCCACTGGTGCTGATCCACGGCTTGGGCGGCAGCAGCCGTAATTTCAGTCCGATCGCCGACGAACTTGCAAGCAGCCATCGGGTCGTCGCCATCGACCGACCGGGTTCGGGCTACAGTGAACGTCCCGCGATGCGATCATCGTCACTCGCCGATCAGGCGGAGGTGATCGCCGCAGTGCTCATGCACCTGGACATCGAATCGGCGGTCATCGTCGGACATTCACTGGGCGGGGCCGTGGCACTGGCGCTCGCGTTGGACTATCCGCGCGCAGTGTCACGCCTGGTGTTACTGGCACCGGCGACCACCGGTTTCGACCTTGAGGCGCCACTGGACAGCCCCGTGCTCGAGCACCGGTGGGTGCAGCAAGCGCTTGCGTGGACGATCGCTGTGCCGGCTTCACGGCACTTCGCCGATGACACACTGACCAGAATATTCCACCCACAACCGGTGCCAGAAGACTTCGCTACCGCCGGGGGCGGCCTGCTGGCCCGGCGCCCGAAGCAGGTGATCTCCAACATCCGGGATCTGTTGGCGCTTCATCAAGGGTTGGACGGCTATCGAGCACGCTACGCCGAGCTTGTCGTGCCGGTGGACGTCCTCTACGGCGACGAAGACGCCATCCTCGCACCTGGACTGCACGCAGGCGCGCTGCAGGGTCTGCCGTCGGTCAGCATCGAGCGGTTGCCGGGCATCGGGCACATGGTGGTGCATGCGAGGCCCGATCAGGTGATGGCGCTGATCCGGAGGCGCTGACGTCACATCCGTTTCACCGAGGTGAGTGCGTCTGCCTGAAAGACACAGGGGCTTACGGCAGCGGCCCAATCCGCGCCAGCCAGGACGGCGTGCAGCGATACGCACTGTAAACCAGGTTGCCCCCCAGCAGTATCAGCGCGATTCCGGCAAGCAAGGCCCAATGCAATGGCGCCCCGCTGAAGAAAACCACATACGCGCCGACCCCGGCCAGAAAGGCGCCGAATATTGCCGATGCGATGCGCTCTGTCGTGTTCACTTCAGCCCTCTTGACTGATGCATGGGGAAAGGTCCTGAACCTGTTATCAGGGGTGAGAGATCGAACCGGTGTAGAAGGCTTCGCAGTCTTCATTGGTGATGGCTCTCATGCCCCGCTCTATCAGGTCAAGGAACGGGCCGACCGCTGTGACCAGGAAGTTGGGCTGTTCGACTTCAGGTTCGCGGAAAGGTCCGGTAAGCGCTTGTTCCACCAGGGCGCAGCCATCCCGGTCGACCACCGCCACCCGCAGATCATCGAAACGGTACTCGGTAAAGTCCAGGCCTCCGGCCAGTGCCAACCGATTCTGAAGCGTGCGGAACGCCACATCCTGCGCCTGCGCGACACCGCCGTCCACCGTCCATTCCGAAACCAGCTCAACAATGCGAGTGCTGCCGCCGCTGCCTTCGAGCAGACCGGAAAAGGCATAGCCCCGGCTGGTTGCAAGACCCAGCGGTCCGGCGAGAAACACGGCGCCAACATCGATCAGATTGAAGCGCTGCGTCGCGGCATAGCCATCCAGTTCATCATCGAGGTCATATCCGTCCAGCACGAGTTCACCGGCCGTCATGCTCAAAGAGCCCGCGGCACTGTTTTTCACTTCCTGCCACGTTCTTCCCTCGGCGTTCAGCACTACTTCGAGTTGCATTCTGCCGGTGGCGGTATGCTCGGGCTCGAGCAGCGTCATGAACGCACCGATATCGAACCCGGATAGCGTGCTGGTCAGCTTGAAATTCGGCGGGCTGTCGGAGAAATCGGCTTGCAACCTTCCCGAAGCCTTTCCCTCGAAAGCATCTGCACTGACCAGACGCACATCGAACTGGCCATTATGGGCGCCGAGCGCCACAGACACGTCGGACATCGAGAACTGAGCCTGCCCAAGGCGGCTGCATTTCAGCTCGCCGGTGGTCGTGAGCGTTGTCCGCTCCGCGTCCAACCCGCCGCCGCTGCGACGGATATTGCGCAGGTCCAGCTCACAGTGTTCAAACTGCCACTCCCGGCCTGAGGCCTGGTCGAGATAGGTCACCCTCGCATCCGACACCCGCAGTCGGCGAAGCGTCAGATCGTTGAGACCCTCCGCGTCTTCGCCGGACTGGTAGATGTTCAACTCCCCTTGGGAGCTTCGTTCAATTCGGAGTTCTGGCCGTTGAAGGTGCAATGCCAGCGGGCGCACGTTGCCGGTCAGCAGACTGGGCAGTGCGATACGCACGCGGGCGCTTTCGGCGCGGGCAATCACGTCACCTTGCCTGCTCACTTCGAGATCGGTAAGGGTAACGCTCGCGCCGGGAAGAAGCCTGAAGCCCGCCGGTTGACCTATTTTCACAGTCATGCCCAACACATCGCCGAGCCGGCCCTCCATTTCTTCCATGAGCTTCTCGGCGTCTACAAGCACCCATGCCAGAATCGCCGCCGCCACAAGCAGCGCGGCCAGCGTCGATAGAGCGATGAGCACGAGGCGTAATGGGCCAGTCATGCATGCACCCGGACCCTTCAGCCGCTGCGAGGAAGGTGGACCATGAAGGTGGTGCCCAATTCTTCCGAAGAGGCAACTTCAATGCGACCCCCATGAGCATGGACGATACGCTCGGCGATGTAGAGCCCCAGACCGAGGCTTCCGGTCGGACCATGGCTCGAGGGCCTGTGGGAGGCCGCGCTGAGCTTCATCGGGTTGAACAGCCCGTCCAAGCGATCGGTCGAAATCGCAGTGCCACGGTTATGGATTCTGATCGCGATATCGCTCTGATTTCCGCTGAGCTCGACGCTTACCGAAGTTCCCGGCGCACCGTGTTCGACCGCATTGCACACCAGATTGGTGAGGGCCTGATTGATGCGCGCAGCGTCCCACTCACCCATCTGTTCCTCACCCACAACGACTTCGACCTTCCGCTCCGATCGAGCCGCAGAGATCTCGACGACCACCTCATGCACCACCTGTCGCAAGTCCATCTGTGACCTGGTGATCGGTATGCCCCCACCGAGGCGGCTCCGGGTGAAATCCAGCAAGTCGCCGACCATCCTCATCGCCCGCATCGCGCCATCGGCGATCAGCAACGCAAGCGTTCGTTGCGACTCGCTCATCTCTTCGGTCTCGCGCATTACCAGCGCCGATGCGTGGATCGCCCCCAGCGGATTGCGAAGATCGTGGCCGAGGATGGCTAGAAACATCTCTTTCGCATTCTCTACAGTATCGGTGAACTCGGCGATGGCTTCCGCGAGGGACTGATCGATGGCCTCGTTGAAGCGCGTCAAATCTTCGATGTCCTCGGACTGCAGCTCACCGCGATCCCGCGTCCAGAGTCTGATGACGCTGGCACGAAGAGCGCGGTACTCTGCGACGATCTGCGGTACGGTAAACCCACTCCTGGCACGGGTCGACCCGTGTTCCTCGGCTGCTGTGCGTTCGGAGTCATGAGTATCCGGCGCCCGCCCTTTCGCCTTCTCCGACCGCTGGGCCTCGTTCTGAAAGGTCTCGAGATCCGCGGCGATTACCGAAAGAAGCTCGCTTGCGTGGTCGCGAAGCGCGTGGCTGTCCATGCTCAGGCTGGCCGGTGCGCAGGTGTTCGCGAACAGGTCCCATTCGTTGAGGATCTGCTCGCGGTTCATCACGATGAAGTCGTGGAGTCGCATCTTAGTCGGCACGATCGTTCGAGCGCTTGGGCGGATGACGTCGTCGGCGCAGCACTGCGCTACCCATCAGGTTCGTATTCGCATTTCACGATACGCCCCACTGAGGCAAAAGGGCAGTGGGATACCAGACAGCCTCGGCCAGGCACCTGTGCTGTCGAGCCTGCGACAACAAAAACTCACGTGCACGTCATCGATCGCCTGCGAGCTGTACGGACAGATCGCCGAAGAGGGTCACCTGCTGGCTGGCTTGGCCGGTAGCGAATCCTGATTTCGAACAACGAGGAACTGGGTGTAAGCACCACGCTGAACCGGCGCATCCAGGATGCGGGTGACGGCATACCGGCCCTCGCCCCAGGCAAGCACAAGATAGGGCATCTGCGAGACGCGCGCGCCGAACGGGTCGAGTTCAGTGGAGTGCTCATGGCGTGAACTGTGCTCGATGATGCAGACGCCCCCTGGACGAATGCAGCGCATCCACGCGTCAATACACGCGCGCGGGTCATGCGAGTGGTCGAAAGAATTGCTGTAGATGAAGTCGACGGCGCCGACCCACTCGGGCTTCACTTCATGGAAGTCCCACTGGATCGTGTGCGGGAACTGCGTTGCCGTGTCCGAGATCTCGGTGCCGATCACCTCCGCTCCAAGGCACTGGCGAAACCATTCCTGCTCCATGCCGCGTCGCGTGCCGTGGCACAGGCCGAAACGAACCTCGCCGACCGTGAGCCGGATGTGCTCGGCGAGAAACCTTATGTTCTCTTCGATGACCCACACCTTGTCGAGTTTCTTGCGGTTGCCCGCGGTCTGTACACGCTTGTAGCGTTCATAGTCGAACGACCCGTCCGGGCGCAGGTAACGGTAGACATCGACGCCGCTGCCCTTGCGCGTGAGTTCGTAGCCGAAGAGCCGGGCCAGTGATTTCAATGGGGCCATGTGCGAACTACCAGAGCAGGAGCGTTCGTAAAGGGAAAATGACTACCTGGGATCACCCGTACAGCTTGCGCACGAACCGGCCCATCTCGGGATCGGATCGATCGAACGGGAGTTGCTCTCGATGGAACCAGCGGATGCTGTTGAACTCCGACCGATCGAAATCTATTGGAGCATCGCGGTAGCCACGAAGTACATACCATAGCGAGACGTCGATGTGCCCGGCGGTTTTGCCTACAGTCTCGGTCATCGTGAGGAACACTGGCCCTTCATGGATGAACTGCGCTGAAACTCTGAGTTCTTCCAGAACTTCGCGTCGAACGGTGTCTCGAGGATGCTCCCCGCATTCGACATGACCGCCCGAGGGCAGCCAGAGTCCCGCGTTGATATGATCCACAAGCAGCACGTGCTCCTCGTCGACCAACACGAAGTATGAGACAAGATGCTGGGGCGGGTTCGCAGGCTTTTCCAGCCGGCACAACTGAGCGCCTGAGTCCACCCATCGCAAGGCGGCATGCTTGGCGTGATCTTCTTTCGCATCGACAGGAACAACCTGATCGATCTCCTGACGGATGTGAGCACGCATGCCGGCACTGTATGTGCGACCAGTAGTTCTTGCAAGGGCTGATCACCCGTTGTGCCGGCACCGTCTGTGCGCTTCCCGTTGCCGTGTCTTCACCTAGCCGTGTACGGCCGACACCTGATCGAGGTAGAAGATGTTTCCGTCCGGGTCGGCAAGCATCGCCATGAAGCCACCCCATGGTTGCTTCGTAGGCTGCATCGGGAACTGGACCCCGGCGCCTGACAGGCGGCCGTGTTCGGCTTCCAGGTCACCGACCTCCAGGCCAACCCCTGTATGCCGACCGACGAGAGCGGTCTGATCTGGCCCCGGCAAAGCGATTCCCAGGCGAACATGTCCCGTTGCAAACGAAGCGTAGCCATGCTCCGCGGCAGACAACTCGAGGCGCAACCCCAGTGTGTCCCGATAGAACTCAATGGATCGAGAAAGATCGCTAACAAAAACATTGACGTATGCGATTTTCACGATGATTGCTCCCGGCTGCCTCTGGCGCGAAGTCCCGGGCTGAAGAAGCTGACACTCATCCTTCCGAGGCCGACTTACTTTGGCCGGTGAAGCGCGCAGAGCTTGTTGCCGTCGGGGTCTCGCACATAGGCCAGGTACATCGTACCCAGCTGCCCCTGGCGCGGACCCGGCGCTTGTTCTATCGAAGTGCCACCGTGGGCAACGGCAACTTCATGGAAACGCTGCACCTGCTCGGGTGAGCTGCACTTGAACCCGATGGTTGCGCCGTTGGCGCTGCTTGCGGGCTCATCGTTGATGGGTTCGGTGACACAGAAGGTGCCACCGTCGTGTCGATAGAACAGCCGGGCGTGGCCTGAGCCCGCCGTGTTCTCGAACGGTTCTCCTGCCCCCAGTACCCCGAGAACGGCGTCATAGAAGCGCCGGGAGCGTTCAATGTCATTCGTTCCGACCATCACATGACTGAACATACAGGTTCTCCAGCCGCCTGTGGCGAAGGGTCAGTGGTACTCGGTCGACCCAAGCACCCACATGAATGACTGTATGTCTATCATATCCTGCGGGCCCAGGTCATGGGTGTCCGCGCGAATCTGCCGGGCAAAGTCCAGCAGGCTGCGGTAGGTCCGCCAGTTCGGCCTGGACTCATACTTGAAATCGAAGCCGTAGGCTTGCGCCGCGATTCGCGTCACATTGGGCTTCAGGAAGATGTGAACGCGTGGTTTTGCGATGAATCCGAACACGGAAGCAATCGGCCAGGTCAGTACCCGGGTCTGCTTGCGGGGCAGCGCGGCGAGTGTCCGGACCCACGCACTGAACCTGTCTTCTGGCGCGCCCGTGCCGTGGAGATATTCGAAGAGGCCGCGTGCGAACTGCCCCGCCCCGTCGGTAGACTTGACGGCATCGCGCAAGGCCATCTTCTCGAAGGAAAAGATCATGCTGTGACGGGACTGCTGCTCGACGCGCACGGCTCGGGCAGCAATCTCCCGGTACTCACGCTGGCTTAGTAGCCGTTCGAACTCCGACTTGCCCAGTGTTGCCAGCCAGCGCTTGTGGGAAGCCCACTTGTAATCGCGCTCCCACTCCAGATAGGTCTCGTCTTTAAAGCCATCCGGGAAGTGCGTGAGAAACTTGCGGCGGCACCTGGCCGGTCTGGAGCTGGTAGCCAATCGTACCTCCCGGCAACGGCGTCACCCGGAAAGGGTCGCACGGGGCCGACTGTGGACCGGGACGCCGCCGGCAACGCCGACGCGCCGGTCAGTCACCCCGGCGCACGTTGCGACGGTAGATCACCTGGCCGCAAATGGAGATGGACAGGATGAAAGCGTTGGTGACGATGAACACCACATTGGCCAGCAGCACGCTGTAGATGACGAATCCCACCGAGGCGGTGATCTGGCCCACGAACAGCCATCCGGACATTCCGGCCGTACAGCGTTCGCTCCACTGAACCCAGACTTGCCTGCCGAGCGTAAGGAAAAGCACCATGGAGGCGGCCCATCCCACCGCATCGACTGCACTCATCTATCTCAGACAGTTGATCCAAGCGGCTTGACCCGGTTGGTCTGGTGCGGCTGGACCGGACGCGCGTCCTCGGCGCGGTACGCCTGATTACCGGCGTAGCTGGAGGATTTCGGCGACGTCATGCTGTCGATGAGCAGAAATACTGCGGGGGCGCAGATGATCCACAGGGGAAGCAGTGCACTCATGATCTTTTCGCTCCTTGTTTCAAGCCTCGAAATAAGGCCTGTTCCGGCGGCCGGTAAATGAATCCGGAGGCCGTCCCGCCACTTGGCCTTGATCCATGCTGAAGGCGGGCTGGTGGAGCGTCTGTGCGTTCCCCCACGCTGGAGCGCCGCATCGGTGTCGCCGCAGACGCCCGTCAGGCCGGTGTTGCCAGCCTCAGGCCGATGATGCCCGCGATAATGAGTGCAACGCTTACGAGTCTGGCCGGATTGACGGGATCGCCAAAGAGCACGATGCCGAGCAGGACTGTACCGACGGCTCCCACCCCAACCCATACACTGTAGGCGGTACCCACGGGAAGCGACTTCATGGCGATGCCCAATAACCACAGGCTGATCACCATCGCCAGCACGGTCCAGACGGTTGGCCACAGCCGCGTGAAGCCTTCCGTGTACTTCAAGCCGATGGCCCAGGCGAAACTCGTAACGCGGCTAAGGACCACCGAGCACGGTGCTTACATCACGGTAGGCCTTTACCTCGATGACATTATGACTGGGATCCTCCAGATAAAACTTGCCGTGTTCTTCGGGTGTGCCTTCCATCAAGACCTGCGGCTGCGAAAGGAATGAAGTCCCGACGCTGCGCAGGTGCTGAGCTTGGTCCTCCCAGTCTGACCATGGAAGAATTACGCCGAAGTGGCGTTTGCCCTGGCGCTCCAGCGGCATTACTTCTTCGGGCTTGTGCTGCAGTGTGATCTGATGCCCCCACAGCAGGATGTCGACCCACTCATCGTTCTCGCGCCCGATCCGGGCTCCGAGCACGCCGATGTAGAAGCGCTTCGCCGGTTCAAGGTCCGCAACGACAATTGAGAGATGAAAGGGGAATCGCTGATTCATGGTGCTTCACTTCCAGGGCATCTGACGTTTACATTTTCCAATCCTCGGGCCCGCTACCGTACCATGGCACTGGCCTCTAGACTGAAGCGCCATCCGCGTATGTGATTGATGGCACACACATCTCGTCAAACACGTCTGGCGAGGGTCAATTTGTGGGGTCCGGAGTCGCCAGTCGCGTCGCTACCGACCAGAGGCGTGAAGCCCAAGCTACGATAGAATGCGATTCCGGACGAGTTCTGCGAAAGAACCACCGCCCGCAGTACCTCTAGTCCGGACCTTCGAGCGAGTGTACGTGTACGCGCGAAAAGCGCTTTTCCGATGCCCTGCCCCCTGCGTCCACGCGTCAGGAACGTAGCAACGTCCGCCCATCCCGCGGGCAGGGCAAGAAACTGTTCTGTCGCCTGGAACCCGATGGGGGCCCCACCTGGATTCTCGACCACGACGCAAGTGCGGCAGTGTGCACCCGTAATGAACCACTCTCGGAAGATCCCAGCATCGAAGCGCGTGTCGATGGCGGTCTTGTCACCCTCGGCAACGATGCCATTGAGCACGTCTGCCAAAGCTCCTGCATCCTCGGGCCGGACGGGTCTGATGTAATAGCCATGAGCACTCATCGAACGTCGTTCTTCACGAGGGGTAGAAATGGTGTATTTCGCGAAGCCCTCACTCCCCCATCGGCGAGCATAGCTCCACCAACGACCCGTCGGGACACCGCACATACGACACAGTTTGACCCCAAGGTTTCACGCAAGGCGGTGCAAGCTCAACGGCGCCTGCCTCAACGGCCCGCATGTGCGCGCCGGGTACGTCAGGTGTGACCAGCGCAATCTCCATGCCTAATGGCTTGGCCGAGCTATGCGCCTCTACGTGCCCGGCAGGATAATTCATCTCGCCCATAGCGTGTGCCGCAAATGCGAGGGCAGTGTCACCCGTTTCTAGTTCGCCGTACATTCCGGACTTGTGCAGGAAACGACGCTCGATACCGAATGCCCGGGTGAAGAAGTCCAAAGACGCCAATACATCGGGGACGTAGATGATGGTGTAGCCGAACTTTACGGGAGTCTCCATCTTATGCAGGTGCCTCAAGGTGTACGGCCCGAATCGTCTACATGCTCTAACCTGACCCATAGTCACGCGGCCACTCGGGACCGCGCGGAGGCCACAGCCACGAAGCATAGCGCGAGTATCGCTGGAAGTGCCTGCACGATGAAGATGGTCGGCTTGGCGGTAAGCGCACCGAAGACACCCGCCACGATCACGCACGAGAGAAAGAAGTAAAGGATATCGTTGCGCCGGGCAAGGACACCCCAAAGGACTCCAGCCGCGAGGAATCCGTTGTACAGGCCTTGATTCATGGCTAGAACGGCAGACGAGGCGGCAACCTCCGGCGTCATCGCAAACACCCTGTGGCCAATCGGGTGATCCCAAAGAAACATCTCCAAAACAAGAAAGGCAAGGTGGGCCATTACGACCAGCATGCAAAGGCCATTGGCCACCACTCGGATTGTGTTGGCAGGCATCAGCTGCTCCCTTGTCCGGGGATACCATGGTCGCCGTCTTGAACTCATGCTACTCCAACCCGCTTGCGGAATTTCGCGATCGCCAACTCATGGGCTTCAGCCAGCAGTGGCTTGACAGACCTTGCTGATGCCGATGTTGAGGCGGAGCACTTCTGGGCGGTCGAGCTGCGAAGCCCGGTCGTTTTCTCCGTCCTTTGCTTTGAGAGTGGCAAAGAACACACCGCGTGGCAGGGCCCGCCCCAGAGTGTAGAAGAACGAGGTTTCACCCCATGCAGCGATGAGCACGATGCCGTGGAAGCTTTCCTGGATGTACTGAGCGATCGCGGATTCTTCCATTGGTTCCGACACCCGAGTTCTCTCATCGTGAGTCACCGTCAGCAGGGCACTGCCGTCGCAGCCTTCCCGAAGACACTGAGAACGAGATTCACCAATTCAGTAGTAACGCGAGCTCTGTTCAGGACTATGTCGCAAAGCAACGCGAACACAATGGAAAGATAGCCTAGATACGCGATCCCAAGGTAATCACTGTAGATGATCGTCAGAAGCCAGTTTTGCTCGAAGATGTAGAAATATGAACAGATGAGCGTAGATATCGTGAGAAGCACGCCAGGCACAAAGAGCTGGAGAGTCGCTTGAGGTTTTGCGAAGGCAAGCGCTAGCAGCAGCATGAACACAAGCGCGTTGGTCCCGGTAAAAATGCGCATGTCTCTCTTCAGGTCGGTCACGACCCGCGCGTAAGTGCCCTGGATGAATTCGACAAGCGTTTCGTTTGCCTGCTGCAACAGCTGGATTCGGGTGTCAGACCGCTCTTCGATCCAGTTGGCCCATTTCGCTCGGCACTCGCAATCAAGGTTTTGCATCTGAGCGATGGCATCTGCCATTCGCTCATGGACCTGATTGCGTAGCGACTCGCGACGGCGCTCGATTTCATTTTCGTTCGCTTCGTACAAGGCGCTGGCCATGCGTGAGAGAGCGTGTTCGCCGCCTGGCGGTTGAAGAGCATCGATCTTCTGGTCAATTTGTCTGGAAACTTCTCGTTCTATGAATTCCGCCGCGAATCGCTCAACCCACGCTGGCGTGTGAAAAGTGACCACGAAGAAGAATGCGAAAGCGCTCGCTCCGAAGGCCCCGATTGAGCCGAGAATGACTTGTCGCTTATTGAGCCTTTTCATAGGGCATCTTCTCAACCGCGGTCAGCGGCTTCCCCGCCGGCGCGCGGCGTCAGTCATTCGACGTTCGCAACCAGGTCTTTGCCTTGCGCTGAAGTACGACATGGGTGACCTTTGTCGAAGGCACGAACTCCACGCAGTCATACCCCAGCGCTCTGAGATCGAGCCCCTTGAACAGGTGCTCACCCGAACCCAGCGCAACGGGGGCGATTGCGAGGTGCAGTTCATCGATCAGGCCGGCGCGAAGATACTGCTGAATGGTATTGGCGCCACCACCGATGCGTACGTCCATGCCGGCTGCGGCCTCACGTGCTTGCTCGAGCGCCTCCTCGATCCCGCCTGTAACGAAATTGAATGTCGTGTTGCCTTTCATCTCGATAGCGGCACGGAAGTGATGCGTCAACACGAAGACAGGAACATGGTACGGTGGTTCTTCTCCCCACCAGCCTTTCCAGCTCGGGTCCGACCAAGGTCCACGAATCGGGCCAAACATGTTCCTGCCTAGGATCCAGGCTCCAATGTTCCGGAAGCCCCGTGCGGCGAAGTCATCATCTGTTCCCGTGGTGCCGTTCTCGGCACCAAAGAGTGTGCGTTGGAATGTGCGTGTTGGAAATGCCCACTGGTGCAACTCCGTGCCGCCAATGCCCAGCGGGTTTTCCAAGCTCTGCTCCGGGCCGGCGCCGTAGCCATCGATAGAGACGCTGAAGCTTGCCACTCGAACTCGGCTCATCGGTATCCTCCGGCTGGGAGTCTGCCTGGGGTTGTTATAGGCGCTACTGTCCCCTTAGTCGAACAGGTACTCCTGGTCTCGACAACAGATCAAGAACCGCGTACCGGGCTGGTGGCGCGAAGAGGCTTGTTTCTTTTGTTTTTTTCAGGGAGCCTGGCAGGAAGAGGTGACCGGCGCAGGAATGACCCGCTCAGCTGGCACCGCGCGCCGTCGCGTTGATATTGATAGCGCGAGTGGCGCGTGCGGGATCCGAAGCTGGCCTAACTCGGGGCATTGGAGTCAATGCCACAGGGTCGCTTGCCGGAAATGTCTGATCAAGCGCTGCGTCGAGAAGATCCTCCAGGTCGGCGGCATATGAGTCGCCCTGAGCGGACTGAGTGTCGTTCCGGCTGGAGGGGCTCTCGTTGGGATCGCGATGTGTCACTGGTAGAACTCGCAGGCTTGATGAATGGCTGGCGCGCATACAGACAGCGCCCTTACGACTCATCCTATGGACGCCGACGCCCTGAACTCAAGGCGGTAACGCACAGACCCTGTCGCTCAGGGCCTGGCGATCATCAGATACATGACGTACAGGAAGGGCATTGTCGAGGCGATTCCGACGACGTTCCAGTATCCGCACAGGCGCCAGTAGGACTCGGGGATCGCGCCAGTGATCGCGAACTCGCGTGCCAGGCGCGCCTGTATGACCTGGAGCGGAATCAGCACGAACAGCCAGACGAAACCGATGCCGTAGAACCAGACTTGACTCCAGAACAACCAGCCGACACCGATAGGATCGAGGTCTGCGACCACCATCATGCCGTAGCCGCCAACAATGACGAGAAGCGCGCCGCCGGCCGTGAAGGCGCGGTCGGTCCAGCTCACGACGCCCTGCGCGAAGGCGACGACGGCCGGGTCGCGAGTCCGATCGGCGTAGAGTTTCCAGATGAAGGTCACGGTCACGTTGCCGACCAGGATGACGACACCCAGGATGTGAATACTTTTAAAGAGGTAATAGGTCACGACAGCCTCGGGGAAGCGTACGCCCGGCAATTCCTCCGACCTGACGCGGGACCACTCGACTCTGCCTCAATACGCCCTCGCGTGTCATCCACAGGAGCGCGCCGGGCAATTCCCGGTGCGCTGTCCTGAATACGCCGAGTCCGCGAAAGCAAACCGAGTGGTACCGAAAATCAGGCAACGGGGTGTTCTAACCGCCGACTCGAATACGATGCAACTACGATCGTGTTGCATGCGTGCTCTGATTGTCGTAAGATGCCCCTGTCGCAGCCGACCCGCGTGGAACAATGGCCAAGCAGACCGTAACCCTGCGTCTTGACGAAGACGACCTGACCTACCTGGCAGGAATCGACGTTCCGGGCGCTTCCAATTTGAGCGAAAAGATCCGCTGTCTGCTTGCTGAGGCACGCGCGCAGCGCGAGGGCCATGACGACTTCGGTGCCGCCTACGACTTCAGTCGGCGCCTGTTTGGCCAGCCGGAGCGCTGCATCCGCGACACCGAGGTGCGCGAGCAGGTGCGTTCGGAACTGATCGCGCGTGTTCTGTCCTGGCTCCCTGATACCACCGCGTTCGTGCTCTCCGGCGCTTGCGCAGACAGCAGCCGCGAGGGTCTGAAGCGCTTCGAGCAGGGTCTTGGCGAGCGCAGCCTGGGTCTGGTCGATTCCGTGCTGCAGCTTGCGCAGGCAGGCTTTCCGGGGTGTTATGCACCCGATGCTCTGGCCGCACGCGCGCAATCGGCATTGAACATGGCCGCCACCAGCGGCGAGAATCGCAAACCACGAGGGAGAACAGAGAAATGAGCGAGCCCCTGACCAGCCGCGTCGGCCGCCTGATCGCCGGCAGTTTCCACGCCATCGTCGATGCAGTCGAAAGCGCCGCACCGGAAGCGACGATGGAACAGACCGTGCGCGAGATCGACAGCGCCATTGCCGACGTGCGCGCCGATCTGGGCAATGTCGAGGCCCAGCGCCACCTCACCGCCAAGCGTCTCGCCGAGGAGAGCGGCCGCCACGACAAGCTGGCCGAACAGGCCAAGCTCGCGTTGGACCAGGCGCGCGAAGACCTGGCCACCGCGGCGGTGGAGCGCCAGATCGACATCGAGGCGCAGATCCCGGTGCTGGAGTCGCGCCTGGCCGAGCTGGCCGATGACAAGGCGCGTCTCGAAGGCTACATCACCGCGCTGCAGGCGAAAAAGCGCGAAATGCGCGACGCACTGGCTGATTACATCAAGGCGCGCCAGCAGCAGGCTTCGGCCACCAAGACCGGCGGCACCCCTGCTGCGGGCGGCGAGTCCGTCGAGTCGCGTGCCGAGCGGGCGAGCGACGCCTTCGACCGCATCTTCCAGCGTCAGACCGGACTCAAGGGGACCACGGGCTCGGGCGACGCTGCCAAGCTGGCCGACCTGGAGGAGCTCTCGCGCAAGAATCGCGTGGCCGAGCGTCTGGCCAAACTCAAGGCAGGCGAGGTTTGATCGAGTACTTCACCGCTGCTGGCAGCGCCCCCTTCACGGTGGCGCTGCTGGTCATGCTGGGACTGGCTGCGGTGGAACTGTTTGCGATGCTGACCGGCTTCAGCATCAACGACATCGTTGATGATTTCGTGGTTTCAAGCGCCGGCATCGAGACACTTGGTGACGCGCCCACGGGCATGGAAGCGACCAGCAAGCTGGAAGCGGCCGGAATGCTCGGGCGCTTCCTGGCCTGGCTTTACGTTGGCCGAGTGCCGGTGCTCATCGTGCTGATCGTGTTTCTGACCATGTTCGGTCTTGCGGGCCTGATCTTGCAGGCAACGCTGCGCGACTTCACCGGCTTCGCCGTGCCGGCCGTTATCGCAGCGCCATTGGTGCTGGTCGGCTGCCTGCCGCTGGTGCGCGCAGTCACAGGCGGGCTGGCGCGCATCCTGCCGCGCGATGAAACCAGCGCGGTCAGCCCGGAAACCTTCATCGGTCGCACCGCACTGATCGTGGGCCCGGGCAGCGCGCGCGTGGGCATGCCTGGCCAGGCACGTGTTGTCGATGCCTTCGGCACGCATCACTATGTGATGGCGGAGCCCGAGGAGAGCGCAGACGTGTTCGAGGTCGGCAGCACTGTACTGCTGGTGCGCAAGTTGGGCGGCGGTCGCTTCAGCGCCATCGGCATCCCGAACCCGACCCTCCTCGACGGGTAGCCTGTTTCGTTACGGTTTTGCGATTCCTTTAGACGGGCCCTGCGGGCCGCCAGCCTTCCGGAGAACTGATACCCATGAACGTGCAGATAATGAATTTGATCGTGCCGGCGGTGGTCGTTCTGATCGCGCTGTTTGCCATCGGCCTGATATTCGCCCGCCTCTACCACCGTTCAAGCAAAGAGATCGCCTTCGTACGCACGGGCTTCGGCGGCGAGAAGGTGGTGCGCGATGGCGGTGCCATCGTGCTGCCTGTGCTGCACGAGATTATTCCGGTCAACATGAATACGCTAAAGCTCGAGGTGCTGCGCGCGCGTGAAGCGGCGCTTATCACCCATGACCGGATGCGCGTGGACGTGCAGGCGGAGTTTTACGTGCGTGTCAAGCCAGACGCCAGCGCCATCTCCACAGCCGCGCAAACGCTCGGCAGGCGCACCATGGAGCCTTCAGCTTTGAAGGAACTGGTGGAAGGCAAATTCGTCGACGCCCTGCGCGCGGTGGCTGCCGGCATGAGCATGGAAGGGCTGCACGAGAACCGCGTCGACTTCGCGCAGAAGGTGCAGGTCGCGGTGGCCGAGGATCTGCACAAGAACGGTCTGGAACTTGAATCGGTGTCGCTCACCGGTCTGGATCAGACCGCCGCCGACTTCTTCAATCCGCAGAATGCTTTCGATGCGCAGGGCCTGACCAAGCTGACCCAGGAGATCGAACTCCGGCGCAAGCAGCGCAACGACATCGAGCGCGATACCAAGATCGCGATCGAGCTGAAGGACTTGGAAACGGAGCGCCAGTCGCTCGAGATTGGTCGCGACCAGGAATACGCCCGGCTAATGCAGGACCAGGAGATCAAGGTTCGCGCGGCCGAGGCTGCCGCGACCATCACCCAGCAAGAAGCCGAGCGCCGCCGCGAAGCCGAGCAGGCGCGCATCGCCTCGGATCGCGCCATCGCCGAATCCGAGATCGAGAAGAAGCGCCACATCGAGCAGCGCGAGATCGAGCGCGAGCGCATGGTGCGCATCGCAGAGCAGGAGCGCGAGATCGCCATCTCCGAGAAGTCGCAGGACGAATCCGCCGCAAAAAGCGAGGCGGACGTGGCCCTGGCCAAGGCCGTCGCCGCTGAAGAGGAAGTAAAGAAGGTGCGCGAGACCGCGATTGCCGAACGCGCCAAAGCCGTGCGCCTAGTGCAGGCGCGCGAGCAGGCCGAGCAGGATGCGATCGGCATCACCGTGGCCGCCGAAGCCGAGAAGAAGGCGTCCGAAGATCGCGCCGCAGCGATTCGCGTCGCAGCCACCGGTGAGGCCGACGCGGTACGCATCCGCGCCCAGGCCGACGAGGAGCGCTACCGCGTTGAAGCGGAAGGCAAGCACGCCATCAACGAGGCCCGCAATGCCCTGAACGAGCAGCAGATCGCGCTGGAAACCAAACTGGAGTTGCTGCGCCAGCTGCCGAACATCATCCAGCAATCGGTCAAGCCGATGGAGCGCATCGACGGCATCAAGATCGTCGACATCCGCGGTATGGGTCAAGTGGCCGGCGAGACCGGCAACGGCGCCGGAGGTGCAAACGGGGAAGGCAACCTCGCCCGCTCGGTGGTGGACCATGCACTGCGCTACCGGGCACAGCGTCCGATGGTCGACGCGCTGTTAAACGAAGTGGGTCTGGGCGATATCTCGGACTTGAGCGGGCTTGTTCAGGCTGAACCGGCGACGGAGCAGCGGCCGCCACGCAAGAAATAGCGAAAGCTCATACGACTGGTGAGACGACCTTCGTTGGAAGGGACCTGCCGCGCAGATCGGCGCGCGGCAGAGCACGATCATTATGTGTCAGATCGAACGTCTCCCTGTTCCCGGTTTACTGCCAGGTTCCGTCAGTCTGGCGACATGCGGTGCCAGTGACGGTCTCGTTGCGACCATCAATGACGGCCTGCATGGTGTAGTCCCGACACGGACCTGAGGCAGCCTGGTAGGTGTTGGTGGGCTGGATGCTGTACTGATTACCGCTATCCGGATTTAGCCACTCTGTGGTCTCGTTCGTGCGCGAATTCTCTAACGCCAAACTGGTTCGCCGGTGATCCTCTTCATCCATACGGTTGCCGATCTGCCCACCGATGAAAGCGCCAATCAAAGCACCGCCGATGGTGGCGATGGTTCGCCCTGATCCGCCGCCGACCTGGGTGCCTGCCGCCGCACCTGCGACGCCACCAACTACTTGGCCGGTTTGTTCGCGCGTCGCGCAACCGACCATTACCGTAGCGGAAACACAAAGCACCAGCAAAGCTCTCGTTGATACACGTTTCATCGTAGTGCCTTCCCTGACCAAATCGTCAGATTGCTTGAACAGGGTTCCGACTATGGGGGGTGCGGTGCAGCTCGGTCTGTTGGCTCGCACACATAAATGTGGTAGTGTCAATAATCTTTCGCACTTTCTCTGAAGGCGGTGGCTCCGTCTGATCGTTACGCCACATGCGCAGCCCGCGCGGGCAACTCACGTAGCAGATCCATATTCATGTACTTCCTCAGCCCCCAGCTGGTGGTGGAGACGTGTCGCAGTCTGGCCGCCACCAGCATCAATGCAGACTGACCGTCCGGGAACGCTCCGACTACTTTGGTTCGTCGCCGCGCTTCTTTCAGCAGTCGCTCCATGGGGTTGTTGGTTCGGATCTTCAGCCAGTGCTGCGAGGGGTAGCCGTAATAGGTGAGCGTCTCGGCGATGTTCGATTCCACGAGCTCGGCAGCCTTGCGAAGCTTCATCTCCTTAAGGTTGTTGACCACATCGGCGGCCTTCGCGAGCGCCGCCTCTCGGTTCTCCTGGGCATGGATGGCCTTCATCATCGCCGCCACCTCGCGGACTTTGGCATTGGGCACATGCGAGAACACATTGCGGTAGAAATGGACCGCACAACGCTGCCAGTCGGCATCCGGAAAGACCTCGGCCAGCGCCTCGACCAGCCCCAGGCAGGCATCGGAGATGATCAGCTGCACCCCGCTCAAGCCCCGGGCCTTGAGGTGCTTCAGAAAATCCAGCCAGCCGGCCTTGTCTTCCTTGTGGCCCTCGACCACGCCCAAGATCCGACGGAAGCCATCTGTGCCCACCCCGATCGCTGCGAGCACCGAGACGTTCTTCACCTCCCCACCCCAGCTACGCTTGAGCACCAGGCCGTCGAGGAATACGTACGGGAACTCGCCCTCGATGGGCTGGTTGCGCCAGCGCTCGATGTGCTTGTAGACCTTCTGATTGAGCTTGGAGACCGTCCCGGAGGACACCCGCGTGCCCCACAGCGCCTCGGTGACATCCTCGACCCGGCGCACCGACACCCCGGCCAGATACATCTGCACGATCGCCTCCTCAACGGAGATATCGCGGCGCCGGTAGCGCTCGATGATCGCTGTCTCAAAGGTCTGGCGCCTGAGCTTGGGCATCTTCAGCTCGACCTCCCCGGCTTGGGTCTGGAGCTTGCGCCGGTAGTGCCCGGCACGGGTATCCACCCGCTCCGGGGAGCGTTCATAGCGCTGCGCCTGGCACATCTCGTCGGCCTCAGCGTCCAGCAGCCCGTTGAGCGTCTCCTCCACCGTGCCGCGGACAAGCTCGTTGAGATGGCCGCGAATCTCGCTCTCGTCGATCCTGATCACTCGCCCGAGCGCCTTCGTGCTATCTTTTTCCATGGTGGTCTCTCCCATGTCTGGTGGTTGGTTGGTCGCGCTTCCAATTTAACCAGACAGAGACCACCGCCTCCTCAAATGTGCGAAAGACTTTTTACGTTATC
>JBGTIC010000181.1:0-9310 GCA_041745895.1 Gammaproteobacteria bacterium | reverse complement strand
AGCCGTCGCGGTATCGCACTGAGCGATGGCAAGCCTCGCAAGGCCCGCGTGAGCGAGTGCTGCGGCGAGTCCGCCGGTGTCGTTGGCGGATTCGATGACTGCCCGGAATTCGCGCTCGGCCGCCGCAGCATCGCCCCGCAGCAGAAGCGATCTGGCCCAGCGCTCGCGTGCCGCCAGTACATCCGGGTTACGCGGTTCACCGGCGAGAAGCGTCTCCCGTAACGAACTTTGCAGGCGATCGTCGGCTTCCTCGAGACGGCCGACCGCTTCATAGGCTTCCGCCAATGCTCGGTGAAGGAAGCCCAGCCGACTGCCGCGGTTGGCGCGAAGATAGCCGCGCTCGGCCTCTTCCAGGGCTTCGATCGCTGCCTCTGACTGCCCTTCCCGCGCGAGCGCGGCACCGTGAAGAGTCAAGACCATCGCGACGATGTCCTGATCCTCCACATTGGGTATTAAAGGCAGTCGTGCGCGAGTACGCTCGAAAAGCACGCCAGCCGCCTCTCGCTGGCCGCGCGCGTGCAGTGCCGCCGCCCACGTGGCGCTCACATGCCAATAGCGCCGGTCGTCTTCGCCGTAAGTCATGCGGGCGAGTTCAACGGCGCGTTCCAACGCCGCGTCGGCACCGGCAGGGTCTGCAAGCGCCGTCTGCATCTGGCCGAGGTTGGCGTACATGGTCAGCAGATCGCCGTCATTTCTCTGGCGAGCGGTCTCGCTGGCGGTCACCGCGCGCAACAGCCAGTCGCGGGCGTTTACTGCGCCGTCGGGCGCACCGCTTTCCCAGTGGGCACCTGCGATATTGGCCAGTGTGACTGCATAATCGTTGTCACCCGGGTCCGTGCGCTCGAACAAGCTCGCGGCCTCCAGCAAAGCCGCCATGCGTTCGCTCCAGCGCAGCGGATCATCCTCCAGGGCGTTGCCGCGTCGCAGCCACCACTTCGCGCGAATCGAGGTGTTATCGAGCCGCGCGCGACGCAAAAGCGGATCAAGTTCGTCCAGGATGCGCAATGCGCCTTCGTAGTCGTGCCGCAACACCGCATCGTCGGAGGCGCCCAGACGCGCCGCCAGCACGCCCGG
Organism: Gammaproteobacteria bacterium; assembly: GCA_041745895.1. Taxonomy (GTDB): domain Bacteria; phylum Pseudomonadota; class Gammaproteobacteria; order Steroidobacterales; family PWYM01; genus PWYM01. The sequence goes on along the minus strand of JBGTIC010000181.1, from coordinate 8,236 downwards.
ATGCAGCGCGCCATGCAATCCCTGCAACACGTCGATATATCTTTCCCTTAGCGCAAGATAGCGCTCAGTCTCACCGAGTTCGCGATAGATTCCGGCGCTCAACCCGAGCAGTTCGGCACGAAGCTCCGGAAGCGCGGCAAATTCGTCGTCGATGCGTGCGGTGGCGACATCGAGCAACTCGCGCGCTGTGATCTGGCCGCGCGGTCGCTCCGCGGCGATGCGCGGATCGCTGGCTTGAAAAACCCGCAGCAGATAATCCTGGATGGCAGTGGCGCGGGCTGCCTGCGCCTCGGCGCGCTGCGCCTGCCAGGCAATGCCTACCAGCCCACCGGAAAGTATCAGGAACAGCGCCGCGGCTGCTGAGATCGACGGCCAGTGTCGGCGCAGGAATCGTCCGGTGACGTAAAGCCGGGCACCACTCTGCGCGCGTACGGGTTCATGACGCAGGTGACGCCGGATGTCCTCGGCGAAGCTTCGCGCATCCGGATAACGGCTCGCGGCCTCCGTTCGCAAGGCCTTGCCGACGATCGCATCCAGATCGCCTCTGAGCAGGCGCGCGCTCACGGGGTGGTTCGCGCGCGCGACGTGGCTCGGCGGGACCGCCGGTTTCGTCAACAGACGCTGGACCGCCAGTCCGAGCGGCAGCTGGGCATCGCCCCATGGCAGCTCGCCACATATCAACTGGTACAGGGTGACACCCAGCGCATGCACGTCCGTGGCCGTGGTGATGCGTTGGCCAGTGAGCTGTTCGGGCGCGGCGTAAGCCACAGACATGTGCCCGGTTACCGTTGCCTCTGACTTTGCGTCCTCCACAAACAGTTTTGCGATGCCGAAGTCGACGAGTTTCAGACGGCCATCGGTGGTCACCAGAATGTTGGATGGCTTGAGGTCGCGATGAATGACCAGATGCGTGTGGGCATGGGCGACCGCCTCGCAGGCATCCAGAAACAGGGCGAGGCGCTGGTCAAGCGTCGCGGCATGCTGTTCGCACCAGCTCAGCAGGTCCGTGCCCTCGACGTATTCCATGACCATGTAAGGTCGTCCATCGTCGGTCACGCCACCGTCGTACAGACGCGCGATGCCGGGATGCTCGAGACCCGCGAGGATCGCCCGCTCGGCCTCGAAGCGCACGAGGTTCGAAGCCGACTCCGCGTGCAGGCACTTGATCGCGACCCGCTGCTCGAAACCGCCTTCGACGCGTTCGGCGAGCCAGACCTCACCCATGCCGCCGGCGCCTAGCCGGTGCAGCAACTGGAATGCACCGACACGTTCGCCCGCACTGAGCGATGCGGGACGATAGTCAGTCGATGGGCCCGTAGCGGGCAGGCCCAGCGGTGAACTATCGAGAAAGCCGTCGGTGCTCTCGGCATGACGAAGCAGCCCGCGCAGGCGTGCCAGCAGGCCGGGATCATCCAGGGAAAGGTTGTTCAGCCAGGCGTCGCGCTCAGCCGCGGGCACGGCCAGAGCGCTGTCCAGCAGCGCGTCGACGGCTGGCTTCAAGGACAAGTCGCCCATGGTGTTGCGCACTATAGCCCGGACCCGGTAAACACACTAGCGGATTCAGGGCAATCTGACCGGCGGAAACAGGGTCTTTATGGTCTGCCGCGGCTGGGGCATGACCATATGCACCTGTTGGGTCTGAGGCATGAAAATGACGACCCAGAAAAATTCGTCGACCATGGCATGGCGTACCGTGCGAACGTAGACGCTCATCCCGCCGCCCTCGGGATGATCGAAGACCTGCTCGTCCAGCAACGCGGTCTGCGGCCCCAGCATCTCTTCGATGTCGCCTGCGAGCTCTTCTCCGGCCTCCCGCAGCCCGTCGACATCCTCAGCCAGTTCGCGCAGCATCGCGCCCGCGTGGGGCCAGAGCTGCTCGGCGTCACCGGTCAGGAACCACGTCAGCGCTGTGCGCGGAAAGTCCATGGCATCCCCCTGCACCTGCGCAGCGGTGGCTGCCTGACTGCCGCCGACGACGACGAGAAGCGTCGCGCACAACGAAGTGCGCCAGTGACTGAAGATCGATGTGCAGTTCATGACCCCTCCGAGGGAACACGTTGGATGGACTCGTTCACTGGCGTGGTGCCGTCTGTGTGGCCGGGGTGCGCATGCGGGGATTCGTCGCCGCGGGCGGGCTGGTGACCGGCGGTGCGCCTCGCGCAGGGGGGCTGCTTGAGACAGGGGGCGCCGTGACCGGCACCTGGCGGGTAACTGATGTCGGCGCCGTCGCCGGTACCTGTTGAATTGATGTCGGCGCCGTTGCCGGCACCTGTTGAATTGATGCCGGCGCCGCGACAGGCGTCTGCGTGGCCACGGGTGCGGGTGCACCGCGAACCTCGGGCTGCTGGACGACCGGATTCACGCGCTGATCGGGCGCGGTACGTGTGATCGGATCGAGCGGGCTTTGCTGGGCATGCGTGATGGCGTCACGCTGCAGCCCTATCCCCGCCAGGGACTCTTTCGTAAGCGCAAGCGCGTACTCGGGCGCGCGGGGCACGACGGGGTTGGCCCACCCCGAAGGACGCGCCACGACCGCCGTTCTCATCACCGCCGGGTTGGGGCTTGCCACCGTGACGCGCACCGGATCGGCCCACGCGAAAGACAACGGCGCGCCCTTTGCCACCTGCAGCACGGCGGAGCAGGCGAAGGCGTCCCGGCGCTCGACCCGTGGGTTCACATTCTGGATTCTCGCCTTTGCGCGAGGAGGGGCCGCAATGCCCGAGTAGGGTCGTGGCCCGGCTTGCCAGCTTGCCTCGATGCCGACCGGACGGCAGTCGTTCATCAATGTTCCAAGATCCTTCGGCCATGTCGCAAGTACCGTCACCCGGTCTGTTGCATGCGGCAACACACGGTAGGCTGCAATGAGAATTCGATCGGGCTCGATACGCCCGCCGTTGTAGAGGAATCCGTTCGGCATGGCGAACATGCCTGCGTTTGCCGCCAGACGGCTGTTGAACGCGCCGGTGATGGCGATACTCTGGCTCGCGAAAGCCTCTCTGATGCGCTCCTCGATAGATTGCGTGCCGCCGAGTGAGGACAACAGATCATCGACGGCAAGTCCGATCTCTGCCGTTGTATTCAACGGCGATACCGTCGGGCTTCCCGGTTGCAGGATTGCAGCACTTGCGCGCAGGTGCGGCACACGGTTCGTCAGGTGGAAGTCGATGGTCAGCACCATATCGAAGGCCATGCGCAGGCGAGGATCCATCGAGCGGCGCGGGGAGGCAGGATGCGTGCTCGTCAGGTCAATCTGATTGCCGCTGATCGGGATCGTCAAGCGTCCCCGGGATTGGCCGGTCGGCGCGAGGCTGGGCCGGCCGGGTATACCAAGCGTGATTTCTATATCGCGCGCGGTCATGCCCGAGCCCAGCCGATTGGATCCACCGAGCCATTCACGTACGGGCTGAAGCGCAGGTCCCGACAGGTCCCGCCATGAACCGGTGATCACGTCGTTGATCACGCCTGTACCCACATCTGTGTCGCGATAGTTTTCGCGATCAGGGTGGGCAACATCGTAGTCGAGCAGCTTGCTGGTGACGCTCACGCCCTGTGCCTGGGCGAACGACGAGAGCATGGCGAGCGCGACGGCGGCGAGCGTCGAAGCAAATCGGTTCATGGTGGTATCCTCTGGCAATCCGGTCCTGCTTACTGACACGCGTTTCGGCTCCCAATCCCGACACTCGCCTGAACTGACTTCAGTCCGGAGTGTCGTCAGGACCGCGACTGCATTCGTCCCCGCACGATCGCGGCCAGTCGGCGCGCGAGCTCCTCCCGACCGTCGGCCGAGGCGGTATGTGCCTTGATCGCACAGAATCGGTCTGCGCCACAGTTGAACCAGAGCTCACCGTTGGTCTCGTTGTAGCGCGCTCCGTCGCCAAGCCCCTCGACGGGATCGCCCTCGGCCTGGTCCCGGTGCCAGGATTCGCGTGCCTTCGCGAACACTGCCACTTCGATCGCGTCCGACCAGTTACCGTAGCCAGCGATTTCGCGGCTGGTGACAGATGTCCAGCGACAGCCTTCAGCGCCCCAGAGTCCCGGGCGCTCGAGGCTGCCGCTGCTGCCGCCATGATGGGCGCCGATCGCCGCCGAGACTTCCTCGTCGGTGAGCAAGGTGCAGCGGTCGAGCCCCGCCCCCCTGCTTTCGGCAACATCTGACGAGCTCGACTGGCCGCAGGCCGACAGCAGCGTGGCCTGCACAAGGAGGGCTATCGTCGCTGGAATCTTCACCCTGGACATGACTGCACCTGCAATTGAAGTGGCTGTGCTGAAAGTAACGCGATCAGCGTTCCGATCCCGACATCGCGCAATGCGCTCGCGCTGAGCGCTCACCGGCCGACAAAGCGTGTCGGGATTCGCCGTTGATTCGCGTGATGGAGAGGACAGCAGATTCCTGTTCACCCACGAGGATCGACCATGAACGCCACAAACATCGTCCGCGCCACCGTTCTGGCAGCCTGCTTGGTCGCGCTCAATGCGCCCGCTGTGGCGCAGCAGGCCGTGCAGCGTGCTGCGGAGACGCCGTCGGTCAGAAGCCTCGAGCGCCAGCGCCCGCAAGCGCAGCAGCAGGCACCCGCCTCGAGCGTCGAGCAGGTTCAGCTCAATCCTCAGCCGCTGCCGCCGACCCCGCCTGACCCGACCCGACAAGTGACCCCGCCCGTGGGAGGTGCCGGCTCCGCGACGCTGCCGGATAACCTGTTTCAGCTCAATGACCGCGCGATCATCGTGGTTGGCGGCAGGCAGATGCAGGTCGGGCAGGTCAAGCGTGAGATCAGTGCTGAGCTTGAGCGGCTGTCGGGGCCGCCGGTGACGGCGCGCAGCGTCGTGCGCCCGCAGCGCGATGCCACAACCAGCGTGACTGGGGCCTCGTCAAACATGACCGGGACTCGCAGTCCATCGACGCAGCCGCGGGTAAATGTGCCCGTCACCGCAGGACCGGCCGGAGCGACCACGAGACCAGCCGGAGCGACCACGAGACCAGGCTCGTCGGTCACGCAGACCACAGTGACGGCGCGCGACGCCATCGAATACTGCACGAAGAATCCTGCGAGGGTTCGTCGTGTGGACGGCCCCCTGCGGCCGCAACAGGCCTTTACGATCCACGGCGAGTGCTTCGGGGAGCGTGCCGGCAGGGTTGAAGTCTCCGGACTACCCGGGAGACTGAATGTGCGCGAGTGGTCCAATCACCGAATCGTCGCGGTAATGCCGTTCGTGCGCGGCCATGCCGACAAACAGCTGGGCGTGACAATTGTACGCGCGGACCAGGGGCGCTCGGCGCCGGCACAGGCCGATTTCGTGGCCGTACGTCAACGTGTCGAAGTGCCGGCAAATAAATGGGCGCCTAACGGAAACCTGAAGCGTCAGTTTGCGCAAACGGAAACTGGCGGAACTTTCCTGGAGGCCGGGATCGGTTCCGCTGGCGAGACATTCCGACTCGCAGTCAATCCAGCCTGCGCCTTGACCGAGGCGTCATGGACCCAGCGGGTGGGTCGAGTGACCGCATTCGAAGGCTGGGAGCAGGGCCCGGCCCATGCGGCGGACGTATCGATCCGGTGGGCCCCCCTGTGTGTCACCAGTAAGACCAGTTTCATTTTCCCATTGAGCACAACCCAGATCTGCGAGATTGCCTTTGACCTTCACGCCTGGGCGCAGTGCCCGTTGGGCGTGGCGCCCTGAAGCCTGGTCGTCGGAGCGCTCACATGATCAACTCTTCGCAACATGCGACGACACAGTCGCAGCATCGTGTCGCGGAACTCGAATGGCAACTGGCCGAGGCCCGCCAGATAGGGCGCGCGCGTGGGCGTTTGCAGACAGCCGTTCTCGCAGTGCCACTGTTCCTGGCAGCCTCCTGGTCATTGTCGGATCAGAATCCGACTTCCGCCGACATCGCGCAACGGCTCTCAGAGGCCGAACGTCGACTCTCGCAGCTCGAGAGCCGCGTGCTCGTCGGCCCCGGGAACACCACACAGATTCGGGGCCCCTTCGAAGTGATCGGCGACGGCGGCAGCGTGATTTTGCAGGTTGCCGACGGCCCGGCCAGCCGAGGCGCCGTCGGCATCTCGCGTCAGTCCGAGCGCGGCGGCACTGTCGGCGTCTATCGCAATGGCAGGGAAGTTGCAGGCATGGGCCCGTCGTCCGCGGGATACGGCGTCGTCTTCACGACCGATCAGGATGGCACCCCACGCGCGGTCATGCAGGGCGCTGGAGAGATCGCCGTGTTCGACATGAACCGCAGTCAGCTCGCCGGTCTGACCGCTACGGACGAAGGCACCGGTCGGGTCACGATCTGGCAAGGCGACACGCGGCTCGCATCGCTTGGTGTCGACGGCGGCGCAGGCATCCTTCGCCTGGCAGACGAGTCAGGGGCTGCGACTGCAGAGCTTGGGCCCGGGCGGAACAGAAACACGGCGCTGCGGATATTCGGCCAGGGCGGTGTCGCCGTGGCTGCACTCGGCGCCGACCCGGCGCGGGGCCATACCGGAACGCTGCTGGTCACGAACGCCGCAGGCGGTGTTTCGGCCGCCGTCATGGGCGGGGAGCGCGGTGCGGTCATCGTCGCCGACCCGGCAGGACAGACGGTTGCGGAACTGGGCGTCACCGCCGACGCACGCGGCATGTTCCAGATCGTCCATGCCGGCACCCCGGTCGGGATTCTGAGCCGGGGCGCACATGGCGGTTTGCTGCAGCTCGCGTCGAATGGCGGTACGCCGACCGTCGAGGCGGGAACGACCCCGGCCGGTGTGGGCACGGTCAGGGCGGGACCCCAATACAAGTGCTCTCCAGTTCAGTCCGCGACCCCCATATTGAGTTTCGGGGTACCGGACTGCCTGATCGGGACTCACTAAGGAGACTCTGCACTTGTCGCCCGTTAGCAAAACCGGCGTCCGCAGGCTTGGAGCGACAGCCGTCCTGGGTTTTCTGACGGCTTTCAGCGCAGGCGCGGACGCGGAAGAGCCTTCGACCCGCGAGTGGGCTGTCGGCCGTCCGCCCTCGGAGGCTGAGAAGACCTCGGCCTTTGTCAACGCACACATCGATGGAGAATCCCGCGGATCAGCCCCTGGGCGGGCGGGTGCCGGCCCTATACCGCTGGTTGGCGGGTTGTTGCTCGTATCCGTCCTGCAGCTCTCGAACGGCGATCAGGAAAGTGTGGTCACGGTGGAGGACGTCGATGTGAGCGGCGTCGTGTACACATGGCGCTTCACGGAAAGCCGCGCAGGCGAGGCTACGCGCGAGGGGATCTTCCGTCGCTTCGTTCGCGCCGAAGATCTCGATCGCAGCATGCGGCTGCACACCCTGTACCGCACCGACGACAAGGCGGATTACCCGGGGTATACGGCATTTTCGATATCGAGCGCGGCATACGAGCGTGTTCGCACGGGCGAAGCGCTGCCATTTTCCGTGACCGAACTGGGTCGCGTGGGACTTTTCGCTGGCCCCGCAGGGACGACACTGGATGAGTCGCTGAGTAGGCTGCCGGGCGGCAGTCCTTTCAACCACGCCGTGCGACTGCGCGGTACGCTCACCGCAGTGGGCGGCGATGCAGAGCCGTTCCCACTGCTGCTGGACGGGCAGCGTGTTGAAGTACCGGCAATACACCTGCGGGGTCGTTTCGCCTGGCAGGAGCACAGCCAGGAAGGGGAGTACTGGGTGCTCGCGGACCGCGCGCACCCGCTGTTGCTCAAAACGGTGCACGGGAACGACGTCTGGCAGATGGTGCGCGTCGAGCTGCCTGAGGAAGTTCGACTCGCGGCACCGTCTGACGTCGAGGCCAGCCTGCAGAACGATTGCCGCGCGGAGTTGCCGGGTGTGTATTTTGCGTTTGGCACAGCAACCCTGCATTCGGCGTCGGAGCGAACGCTCGCCTCGGTAGCCGATGTTCTGCAACAGCACCGTGAATGGAAACTCGCCGTCGAGGGGCACACGGACAACGTGGGCAGCGACGCGTCCAATCGGGCTTTGTCGCTGGCGAGGGCAGAGGCGGTGCGCGACTGGCTGGTGCATCGCCATGGCATATCGCCCGGAAGCCTTTCCGTCGAGGGCTTCGGTGCGGGCATGCCCAGAGAATCCAACGACACTGTGGAGGGGCGTGCCCGTAACCGGCGGGTAGAACTGGCGCGCGCGTGCGACTGAGGAGGATGCCACACATGATGAATACCTGGCGGTGGTGTGCTTGCTTTGCCGTGGCCGGTTGCGGCGCGGAGGTTGCGACGGAGGTCCCGGCCGGCGGCGCCTCGGCGGC
>JBGTIC010000180.1:0-6050 GCA_041745895.1 Gammaproteobacteria bacterium | reverse complement strand
TGTCCACCAGAACGACCGCAAGCGAGGGTCGTCTGGCGCGCAGGGCCAGCGCCAGCCAGCCGGATTCGTTCAACGCCAGTAGGCGCGCCGCCGGACCGGCAGCGTCGAGTACGATTTCCAGCGCATCGAGCAGTGTGTCGGGATCTTCAGGGACTGTGACCTGCGACTCGCCGTGGCCGGGCAGGTCCGGGGCAAGCAGCCAGCGACCGGCGGTGAACCCGGCCGGCAAGGCCTGCCATTCACGCGAAGACAACCCCGGCGCGTGCAGCAAGATGACTGTGTCTGCGCCGGGCGTCCCCAGCCGACGGACGAACAATTGACCCAGCGGCGTATCGATGTAGCCGGTCGCGCTGTGGTCTACTTCCGGCGCCGGTGGCGGCGTCACCGACCCCTGCGCTGCGCGATCGAACAGCTCGATCGCGCGCGCCATCAGCGTATCGGGATCGGCCAGCATCTCTCTGTGAACGCTGTCGGGCAGAGCCTCGAGTCGCTCCGGGTGATCTGCAATCGCATCCTGGGGATAGTTCAGCAGCCATGTGTCTGCGCGCACCTGCGCAATGCGCCGGCTCGCAGGGTAGCGGAAGGCTGCAGCGTAGGCCGGTGTCCCCATCCGATCGGCACGCAACAGGTCCAGCACGTAGGGCTGCAGTGCCGCTGCGGCAGGTACATCGAAGCGCATGCGCGCTTCGGGCCGCTGGTCATACCAGGGAAAGAACAGCACCTGATCGCGAATGCGGTTCCAGTACCACGCCAGGTGTCCGCCGTCGCGACGTGGCGCCACATCGACGAAGTAGTTTGCCAGCAACTCGCTGCGTTCGGCTTCGGTGAGCACCACATAGCCATCGAGCACCGCGGTGGTGACGCGCTCGGGGTGGCGTCGCGCGAACTCGGCAGCAATCATCGCACCGGTGTGCGTGCCGTAAATCCCGCCGGCATCGATCTGCAGTACGTCGAGCAGTTCGGCCAGCGCATCGGCGAAATCATGCATCTCGGGCTGCGCCATGGACAGGCGCGCGGAGAGCCCGTAGCCGGGTGTATCCGGTGCAATGACCGTGAAGTGCCGGGAGAAAGTCTCGATGTGGCCGGCCATTTCCGCGCTCGAGGTCGGACTCTGGTGCAGCACCACCAGTGGCGGGCCGCTGCCGGCACGGCGATAGTGCACCTGGCGGCCGTTGACGGCGGCGAAGTGACGCCGGATCGAAGCAGGTTCTGGCTGAAGGTACATGGCCTTCGAAGTGTTCCAGAACTCGCTGCCGCACAGGCGGACTCAGTGACCGTTAACCGCCTTGCGGACAACGGCTTGGCCGCCCGCATGGGTGCTCGGCCGCTCGTGACATCCTCCACGCGGGGCAAGCTGGATTTAAGGACGTCGATGACTCAATCCGCCCAGGGAGCGCCGGCGATGGACGCGCCGCCCGCAAGCCGGCCATCGGTGGACCTGCTCTCACAGGTGGGCTATGGCGTTGGCCAGATCGCAGGCCAGGTGTTCCGGGACCTGCCTTCGCTGCTGCTGCTGTTCTTCATGACCTCCGTACTGGGTATCGAGCCGTTCATCGCAGGCGCTGCGATCTTCGTGCCGAAACTGCTGTGCGGTGTCTGCGGCGACATGCTGGTGGGCTTGCTCTCGGATCGCTGGCAGAAGCGCGTGCGCCGCCGCTGGTGGCTGCTCGGCGGTGCCGTGGGCGCGCCGGTGGCCATGCTGCTGCTCTTCCACGTGCCGGATGCTTCGAGCTCGATCCAGGTTGCCTGGATCGTGGCGGTGTTCACCTTCTACATGCTGGTGTTCGCAAGTTTCTCGGTCCCTTATCTCGCCATCGCCGGCGAGATGTCCTCGGACCCGCAGCAGCGCACGGTCATCATGGCCTGGCGGCTGGTGTTCTCCGCCGTCGGCATCCTCACCGCCGGCGCGCTGGCACCGGCCATCATCGAGTATCGCAGCGGCGGCCAGGACGCCTACGAGACCATGGCGCTGGTGCTGGCGGTGATCTGCCCGCTCGCGCTTGTGGTCGCGTTCTTCGGGGCGCATCGGGCCGGACGGCAGAGCGGCTTTGTCACCAGCACGGCGCCGCGGATCGCGCTGAGCTTTCGCCAGGCTGTGATGCTGCTGTCGAAGCCGCGCTTCTCCGTGCTGCTGGGTGCCACACTGTTGCAGCTGACCGGCGCGGGCATGGCCTATGCCTCGCTGCTGTACTTCCTGATCTACAACATGGGTCGCGCCGATGCCTTCAACCTCGTGGGGGTCGTGGTGTTGCTGGCCTGCGCCGGTATCGTCGTCGCCCAGCCGATGTGGGTCGCGGTGTCCAAGCGGCTGGGCAAGCGGCCAACCTACATCGTCGCAGCCCTGATTTATGCCGTGTGTTACTCACTGTGGTCGCTGTCAGCCGCAGCGCCCCTGTACGTCATTTATGCGCTGGTGTTTCTGGGTGCGGTGGGCAACTCCGGCTGGGCGATGTTGGGCTTCTCGATGCTTTCAGACATTGCCAGCGAAGATGAACGCCATGCGGGCCTGTACTCGGCTGCGTGGATTGCCGCCGACAAGGTTGCCTTCGCGCTGGGCGGCACACTGCTGGTCGGTGTGCTGCTGTCAGCCTTCGGCTTCGACTCGGGGCGCGCCGTGGCCGGGCTGGAGCAATCCCCGCTGGCGCTGACCGGCATCGTGCTGAGCTTCGGTATCGTGCCAGGACTGCTGAATGTCGCCGGCGCCTTCCTGCTGTGGCGCTGGGGACACGACTGAGCGCCTTGCTGTGACACCGCGCCGGGACCGATCGCCGCGATATCCGCCAGTCGGACGTTGCCTGCTGGCATGCCGCCACCCCTCCCCGGGTGTCGTGATACCTTCATTTGCAGCGTCGGGCGAGTTGCGTCCGGCTGACCTGGATTTTCCGGAGGACCTCTCATGGCTGGCGTCATGCTCAACACTTTCCAGCAGATCGATCACCCGGTGCTGCCGAAAGTCAATCACGATGAACGCTCGAGGCAGGAGTTTTCCAAGAGCCTGAAGAACTGCATTCAGCAGAAGATCCTGCCTGGCCTGCAGACCGTCTACCAGACCCGTGCCGCAAAGGCCTTTGAGAAAACCGAAGGGCGCGCCCCGGAGAATCGCCGCGATATCCGCAAGGCCATGGAGCGCGATCTCTACTTCCAGCACTACAACTGTATCAATCGCGTCGCCCAGGAGCTGATCTGGGAGTCGGTGACGACCTCCATCGAGCGGCAGCTGCCCGAGCTGATCGACACGGCGCGCGCCCTGTCGGCGAAATCCACGGCCACACTTGAGATCGATCCTGGGTTCAAGCCGCCGCGCTATGCCACGGCGCTTGATATCCACTGCATGCCCGGCGGCTACGCCGACGAGTTCACCGAGGATGACGTCGCCGTGGCGGCACTCTACGACCGCGGCGTGTACCTGTACGCCATGGGCTTCATCGGCCCCTACAACGACGACATGGGCCGATCAGTGTGCAATTATCTGCAGCGCAACGTCCCCGACTTCAAGCCCACGCGAATCCTCGACATGGGCTGCTCGGTAGGCCACTCCACCGTGCCCTACAAGGAGCGCTTTCCGGATGCACAGGTCTATGGCCTGGATATCGGCGCACCACTGGTGCGCTACGCCCATGCACGCGCCAAGGGACTGGGACATGACGTCAATTTCGTGCTGGGCAATGCCGAGCAGACACAGTTCGAGGATGAAAGCTTCGATCTGATCGTCAGTCACATCCTGCTGCACGAGACCTCCGGCAAGGCCATGCCGCGCATCTTCAAGGAGTGCTTCCGGCTGCTGAAACCAGGCGGCTACATGATCCATGCCGATCTGCCGCCGTTCACGAAGATGGACAACTTCTCGCAGTTCATCCTGGATCTCGAGACCTACTACAACAACGAGCCTTTCTGGGGCGCGATGCGCGAAGCCGATCAGATCGCGCTGGCCGAGAAGGCAGGTTTTCGTCGTGCGGACGTGGTTTTCGACACCGCACCGATGGCCATCATGGAACTGGCGGCCGCGGCCCAGGCCGGCAACGCGGCGGCGGCGATGGACACCAACTCCAAGGAATTCAAGAGCGGCGAGTTCGCCCCCGGTGGCGGTTGGGAAGTGCTGATCGGGCGCAAAGCGGCGGTGCAGGCATGAGTGCCGAGGTGAAGGTTCGCCGCGATGCGCGCGGCAAGCGCCCGCAGTTCTACGACGATCCCGCCAACGACACGTTGATGTCGATGGTCATGGTGCTGGCCAGCGAGCTGTGCGTGACGCGTGATCGACTCGACACCATCGAGCGCATTGCCGATGAGAAGAACCTGATTCTCTCGCGCGAGATCGACACGTTCGAACTCGATCAGGAAGCGCTGGCTGAGCGCGAGCAGCGTCGCCAGGATTTCATGGACAGGCTGTTCTACCTGCTGCGCAAGGACATCTCGGAACTCAAGGAGCAGGATACCGGCGAGCGCTACACGCAGACACTCGACGACATCGCGAAGAACTGAAAAAGCTTCCCAATGCCACAGAGCAGGCGCGCGGGCCAGGGCTTTTTTTACGGCTGGATCGTCTCCGGCGGCGCCACGCTGTCGTATTTCTTCACCAACGGCGTGGCCTACTACCTGCCACAGAACCTGTTTCCTCGCCTGATGGAGGATTTCGGCCTCAGCGTCAGCCAGGTGAGCCTGGCCGGTGCGCTGACGTTCATGGTCGGGGGCCTGAGTGCGCCCCTTGCGGGTCTGCTGATCGACCGCTTCGGTGCTGTCAGGGTGCTGAAGTTCGGCATTGTGCTGCTGGCCGTCACCGCCTCGATGTACCCGTTCGCCACCGCGCTGTGGCAGCTTTATGTTCTGCACATGGGCTTCGGCGTGACCCTGGTTACGGCCGGCCTGATGATCAATGTCGTGCTGCTGTCGAACTGGTTCAACCTCAAACGCGGCATGGTCGTGGGCATCCTTGTGGCGGGTTCCAGCCTGGCAGGCTTCCTGCTGCCCAACATGATCTCAGGCCTCGTCGCCAGCCCCGATTATGGCTGGCGCTGGGGTTTCGGCCTGGCCGCAGCACTCATCTGGCTGGTGCCGGTGCCCGCCGTGCTGCTGTTCGTCAAGGAAAAGCCCGCCGACGTCGGGCAGTTTCCCGACGGACTGGACCATGTGCCCGCTGGCCATGAGGATCCCGCGGCCCTGCCCGGGGCGACCTTGCGTCAGGCCATGCGCACCACCACGCTCTGGGCGCTGGCGTTCGGCTCCTTCTGCCTGTGGTTTTCGATCTCCTCGGTGAACAGTCAGATCACGATCTTTCTGGAGCAGGAAGCCGGTCTGCCGATCCGCCAGGCGACGTTGCTCTACTCGCTGGTGCTCGGGTTTTCTGTGCTGGGCAAGTTTCTGTTCGGCTGGCTGGCCGATCATCGCCCGCCACAGCAGGTGATGATCATCGCAAGCCTCGTGCTGCTGGCCGGCTGCCTGCTGCTGTTCGAACTGCCGACCGGAGGGCTGGCGCTGACCACCAGTGTGCCCCAGCTGGCATTGTTCACGCTGGTCTACGGCCTGGGTTTTGGCGGCGCGTTCACGATGATCCAGCTGGTCTGCGTGGCCAGCTTCGGCCAGCGTGAACTGGGCAAGATACTGGGCTTCGTGATTTTCATCGACACCATGGGCGCGGTGCTGGGCATTGCCGGCATCGGCATGCTGAAAGACTATACCGGCGCCTATCTGATGCCCTTTGGCATCGTGACCGTGATGGCGCTGGTCGGGGCAATCAACATGTGGTTCGTGCGGCCCCTGGATCACCGTGAAGCACAGACGGTCTCGCAGGGAGTCTAGCTGGCGCTAGCTGGCCGGTAATGACCGCACCAGCCCGCGGCTGCGACGGCCTGGTCCGAAAACATGCCGCAGCTTCGCCATTCCGCCTTGGGGTCACCGGCCACCAGATTGCAGTTGGCACAGGCCTGGCCGGATCGATACCCGCGGGCCGCGTCTGCCCTGCGCGCATCCTGCACGTAGCCTGCATCGGCGGCCTGGGGGCTTTCCGGGCGCAGTCGCGGCAACTCCTCGGCCGGCACATGTACGGCCGCCAGCGC
>JBGTIC010000179.1:0-2838 GCA_041745895.1 Gammaproteobacteria bacterium | reverse complement strand
GGCGCAGGCACGCGCGATCGAGACGCTGGCGCCGCGCTTCGTGCTGCCGTATTCCGGTGGAGGTTGCGCGCTGCAGGAAGCGTTCGGTCGTGATGCACCGCGTGTGCTGGAGATCGGCTTCGGCAACGGCGATGCACTGGTCGCTCAGGCCGCGCGCCTGCCGGAGGTGGATTTTCTGGGCGTCGAGATTCATGAGCCCGGCGTCGGTCACCTGTTGCTGGGGCTCGAAGCACAGCGGCTGGGCAACGTGCGCGTGATCTGCCATGACGCGGCCGAGGTGATCCGCGACATGCTGCCTGCGGCAGGGTTTGCTGCGATCAACATCTTTTTTCCCGATCCGTGGCCGAAGAAGCGCCATCACAAGCGCAGGCTGGTTCAGCCGGCATTGATCGAACGCCTTGCCGGCCTGCAGCCTGCCGGTGCGCTGCTGCATCTGGCCACCGACTGGATGCCCTACGCCGAACACATGGACGAGGTCATGGGCGCCAGCGTGGCGTATCGAGCCGCAAGCGCCGAGGATCTCACCGCCGAGTCTCTCGCGTGGCGACCCGAGACGCGATTCGAGCGCCGCGGGCTGCGCCTGGGCCACGAAGTACGTGACCTGTATTTCCGGCGCACCTGATCACCGATCCCACGACCAGCCCTCCACATCCACCTGCACCCTCCCATCCGGCATGCACCGCACGGGCAGCGACTTCAGCAGCGCGCCCGGACACGGCCCGCCGACACACACGCCGCTGAGCGGTTCGAAGACAGCACCGTGGGATGCACACAGGATGTGTATTCGATCGCGATCGAAAAAGCGGCCTGGCACCCAGTCGAGTCGGTGACCCGCATGCGGACAGCGATTCTCATAGGCGCGCAGCGCATCACCCTGGCGCACGATGAATCCCGGCAACGGCCAGTCGCCTACGCCCACTTCAAAGCCGGCACTACCGGGATCGGGTACGTCAGCCAGTGCGCACACGTCCTGCCATACGGCCATCGGAGTTCAGCACCCCCGCAGCGCACGCACTGTGCGCATGCGATACGGATCAGTACACTTCACGCCATGGACTATGCGACCTCCGAGGAAGCCGAACAGGCGTTCTACGACGCCTTTCGCGAAGGCGACATGGAAGCGATGCGCCACGTCTGGGCGCGCCATGACAGCGTTTACTGCATCCATCCGCGCGGTGAGCTGCTGCTCGGTCAGGCAGCCGTGATGGACAGCTGGCGACACATCCTCGCCGGCGGCGGTGTGAGCGTAGCACCCGAGCCGGTCTCCAGCAGCGTGGGTGCCAACCTCGCGGTGCACCTCGTGACCGAACAGCTGCTCGACGATTCGGGGCAGGTGCAAGGCGTCGTGCTGGCGACCAACGTCTACGAGCTCACCGATGGCGGCTGGCGCATGCTCAGTCATCATGCCGCACCGGCCACCCCGGGCATGGCGCCGAGCCAGCCGCTGCACTGAAATGGCGCGCTCATCCGCCGCAATTGAAGCACCTGAACACTACGCGTCCGGCTTTGCGCCCACGGGCGGCGTCACCGGCATGCGTCGCATCAGATAGACCACGAGCAGCATCGCCGGTATGCCGATCAGGCAGGAGTACACGAAAAACAGCGGCCAGCCCAGCGCATCGACCACGGCACCTGCGGCACCGCCGATCACCTTGCCCGGCAGGGTCATCAGCGAACTGAACAGCGCGTATTGGGTCGCGGTATAAGCGGTATTGGTCAGGCTCGACAGATAGGCGATGAACGCCGAGATCGCAAGCCCCCCGGCGAGGTTGTCGGCACTGATCGTGACCACCAGCATCCACAGCTCGGGCCCGAGCAGCGCGAGCACCGCGAACAGCAGATTGGTGAGCGCTGCCAGGATCGCACCGGCGAGCAATACGCGCATGACGCCGTAGCGCGGCACGAGCACGCCGCCGAGCACACCACCGAGGATGGTCATCGCCACACCATAGATGCCGCTGACATTGGCGATCTGGCCGAGCGTGAAGCCCAGTTCGAGGTAGAACGGATTGGCCATCGCGCCCATGGTGATGTCGGTGACGCGATACAGGCCGATGAACGCAAGGATCACCAGTGCCATGTGGCCATTGCGCGAGAAGAAGTCCACGAACGGACACACGATCGCGCCGATCAGCCAGCCGATGGCGGTGCGCAGCCCGGCAGGCAGATGCGCGTTGCGCGTCATGAAGCGCTGCACACGCTCTTCCAGAAACACCGTGTCGCGCGGCAGGCGCGTCACCGGTTCGCTGCTTGCCAGCGCCGCGACGATGCCGATACCCACCAGCGCCGCCATGCACAGATACACACCACTCCAGCTCAGGAACGTGGCGATGTGCAGTGCACCGGCACCGGCGGTGAGCAGGGCGATGCGGTAGCCGAACACATAAGTCGCCGCCATCGCCGCCTGGCGTTCCGGGGGTGCCGCCTCGATGCGCCAGGCGTCGATCGCGATGTCCTGGGTGGCCGAGCCGAAGGCCACCAGCACGGCAAAGCCCGCCATGCGCAGCAGGTCGGTGGCGGGATCGGTCCCGGCCATGCCGATCAGACCGCCTGCGATCGCCAGCTGTGCCAGCAGGATCCAGCTGCGCCGACGCCCGAACAGCCGGTGCAGGAGCGGCAGTTCCAGGCGATCCACCACCGGCGACCACAGCACCTTCACCGAGTAGGTGATGCCTACCCAGGTGAACAGCCCGATGGCCGTGCGCGACACACCGGCTGCACTCAGCCAAGCTGTGAGCGTGGAGAACACCAGCAGAAACGGCAGGCCCGCCGAGAACCCTAGGCAGGCCATCGCGGCGATGCGCGGATGCGCATAGACCGACCAGGCCTCGCGCCAGG
>JBGTIC010000178.1:0-4091 GCA_041745895.1 Gammaproteobacteria bacterium | reverse complement strand
CGTCGAGCGCGCCGGCGAGCCGCTGACAGCGCTCGTGGAAGGCTCGATAGGTGAAGTGCGCGTCGCCGGCGATGACCGCCGTCTTGTCCGGCGCCACCTGCAGCGCGCGACGCAATGGATCGGCAAATGTGTGCATGGCGGTTCCTCCGCACCCTGATGCTCACAGTCTCCCAGATACCGACCGCGGGAGCGACGCCCCCCGCGTAGGAGCGCTCTCCAGAGCGCGATGCCCTGCTGGCATTGCCCGGATTCGGTGGACACGCAAGCCCGCGACGACGGCGGCCACCCGTGCTTCCGGTCGACGTGCGGGTCGACGTGCGGGTTGACCCGTGGCAGATGTGTATATAGTGTATATACCTATATGCACAGTGAGATCACGATATCACAGGCGGACCACCGCCCGATGTATCTCCAGATCATGGAGCAGATCCGGCATCGCGTGGCAATTGGTGACTGGAAGCCAGGCCAGGAGATTCCTTCCATACGGGCGCTGGCGGTGGCCTTGAGCATCAGTGTGATCACCGTGAAGCGTGCTTATCTCGAACTGGAGCACGAAGGCGTCATATCGACCCGCCAGGGCCGCGGTTCGTTCATCTCGGAAATGGTCGACCTGGGCGAATCACTACGAAAACAAGAGCTGGAAAGACACCTCGTTGCCGCCGTAGAGACCGCACAGCTGATGGGTTTGAGTGAAAAGGACCTGGAGGCGCGTCTGCGCAACATGCAACAGAAAATCAAAGGCAGTAAGCGATGACAGCACTGGCGATCGAACTGCGTAGTGTCTGCAAGCAATTTCCTTTCTTTGCCCTCGAGGACGTGTCGTTGCGGCTTGAAGAAGGGCAGATCATGGGATTCGTCGGCCCGAACGGTGCTGGCAAGAGCACGACGATTCGCATCCTCATGGGCCTCATCAAACCCGCAAGTGGCGAGGTCAACGTGCTCGGACTGCCAATGCCGCAGCAGCAGGCTGAAGCGAAACGACAGATAGGCTTCGTCACCGACGATATGGCACTGTTCGGCAACGCCACCCTGGCCTGGCACATTGATTTCGTGCGCGCGATATACCCGGATTGGGACGGCGCCTACGCCAAAGTCCTGCTGGATCGCTTCTGCCTCAATCCACTGCAAATGATCAAAGGCCTCTCCCATGGTGTACGCATTAAAGCACTCTTGCTGCTTGTGCTCGCGCGCCGCCCTCGCCTGCTGATTCTCGACGAACCCACATCTGGCCTTGACCCGGTAGCTCGCCACGAAGTGTTGGCGGAATTTATGAATGTGCTGCGTGATGACCACCGGTCCATTCTGTTCTCTTCGCACAACACGGTAGATGTAGAACAGATCTCCGATTGCATCACGTTCATTGATCGGGGCCGGATCATCGAGTCCAGTGACAAGGAGAAATTTCTGGAAGGATGGCGCCGCCTGAAACTGGATCTTCCCGAAGGTGCGGGGTTACCGATTCTGAAAGAGGCCATAGAGATTTCGACCCAGGGCAAGATAGCAACAGTCACAACCAACGCCTACACCCAGGAACTGGAGGCGCGCTATACGCGGGCGGGCATTACCGTTCATGCAGTGCAACGCATGACCCTGGAGGAATTGTTTGTCGCCAACGTGATGCATAGCAGAACGGAGCGCAAATCATGAGCAGCTCGATCATGAGGCGACTCATTCTGAAAGACATCTATCTGAACCGAATGTTCATTGTTGGTTCGCTGCTCGCCGTGTTGCTGTCTCTGTTCGTTGCAACCTTGAGTGAGACCGGGTTCACCATTGGTGGCCTGACGTTCATCACTACCATGGTGGCGCTGGGCATATTCGTGGCCATGTACGGCGTGGTTCGGGAGCGCGAGAATAAATCCTGGTTGTTCGTCGTGAGCCTGCCGATCTCGGTCCTGCAGTATTACGTCGCCAAACTCGTTGCCGCATTGGTCTCGTTCCTGTTGCCCTGGGGATTGTCCTTGCTCGCGACGGTGGCCGTTGTCCTGTGGGTGGAAGATCTTCCCAATGGACTCCTGCCGTTCTTCATCCTGTTGATGCTGTTCTTATTTCACAACTTCACCATATTCCTGGCGGTTGCGTTGCTGACCAAATCGGAAGCCTGGATTGGTGCGACCATCGTCATTACCAATACCTCGATCACGCTAAGTTGTTGGCGGTGCTGGGCCCGAACGGCGCCGGTAAATCGACTGCCATTTCGCTTTGGCTCGGCCTGCTGGAGCCGGATGAAGGATCTGTTGAGCTGATGGGCAGATCACCACTGGAAGTGGAGAACAGACTGGAGATTGGCGGAATGATGCAGGAAGTCAGTCTTGCACCAGAGCTGCGCGCCCGCGAACAACTGAAGCTCACAGCAAGCTACTACCCGAACCCGCTTCCCGTTGATGATGTTATTGCACTAACAGGGATAGAAGCATTGGCAGGCCAGCGCTACGCCACCATGTCCACGGGTCAGAAGCGTCAGGTGCAGTTTGCGACGGCCATTTGTGGTCGCCCGAAGCTGCTGTTCCTTGACGAACCTACCGTTGGCCTCGATATCAAGTCGCGGGAGACCATGTGGCGGTTGATTCGTCGCCTGCTCGAGCAGGGCTGCTCCATCGTGCTGACGACGCATTACCTCGAGGAAGCCGAGGCGCTGGCTGACCGGGTTGCCGTACTTGCCAAAGGACGGTTGATTGCGCTTGGCAGCGTCGATGAGGTTCGGTCAGTTGTTGCGCGACGGCAGATCAAATGCGTTAGCACGGTCACGGTTGAGGAGATAACGGGCTGGCCGGGTGTGGTGAGCGCAATCCGTGAAGACATGGCGCTGACAATTTCGGCTGTAGGTGCTGAGGCGGTGGTTCGCAGGTTGCTCGATGCAGATACCGGACTGAGCAATCTCGAAGTCAAAGCGGCGAGCCTTGCCGAAGCATTCACCACTCTGACAGAGGAGGCTGCGTGATGAACACTTCCGTAGCAACGGATCAGGCGCACGATGTTGCCCCTGCCAGCATGCCATTCACGCGGCAACTGCATGCGTATTGCACCGAGATCAAGTTCGAAACCCTGGTGTCGCTGCGAACTCCTGCATTCGCCATTCCCTTCCTGCTCATTCCGGCGCTGGTCTACCTGCTGTTCGGTGTGGTCATGATGACACCAGAAGCGCTGGAAGGTGACCTGGGACCAGGGCTCGCCAACTACCTGTTTTCCGGAATCTCCGTAATGGCAGTGATGATGGCCGGCATCTTTTGGCTCTCCGGATTGTTCATCCCACTGCCAGGGTTCCTGGAAGCCTGGACGGTCGTCTGGCCAGGAATTCATATCAATCAGCTGGCGCTTGGCCTTGCAGGCGTTGAGGAATTCAGCTTTTTCCCGCCTCTGATGTCGGCTGGTATTCTGATGGGTGTGACGTTGCTGTTTGGCGGCATCGCGGCCCACAAATTAGCGCGCAAGGGATGAGGTTGGCAGCGCTTGGCGGCGTCGCCTCGGATTGGACGGGCCGGCAGCCGGTCAGCGCAACTGGCTGTCCTTGCTGCCGCGGCGGTTGTATCCGGCCGACGATGTTCGGTGATCGTCGCGCGCTTCCTGGCAGCGCACGCAGAAGCGCACGCCAGGCAACGCCGCGCGCCGCGCCAGCGGAATTTCGGATTCACAGTCCGCGCAGTTGGTAAGGCCCGCGCCCTTCGGCAGCTGCGCCCGGGCACGTTCGATAGCATCCTCGACCGAAGCGTCGATCTGCTGCTGCACGGCGCCGTCGCCTGTCCATCCCGTAGCCATGCGACATCAGACAAGATGGTCGAGAAGGAGTTTCCTGGCCGGTTCCCCCAAACGCCCTCGTCCGGGAACAGATGGCTTGCTCATGGGCCATCGGGTCGACTGTTCACACCCATCAACTGAATCGCCCTCTGGAGAGGGCTCCCACGGCATGAGAGGGCTCCCACACAGCGAGCATCACGACGTGAGCCGTTGTTGTACGTCTTCCGGCAACGGCAGCGTCACCTGCTCGTCGAGGTTGCCCTTGCCGGGCACGAAGTTCACCTCCAGGCGGGTGCCGCCGGGGTCTTCGAACAGCACCGAGTAGTAACCGGGCGCCCAGCCGTCGTCCTGGGGGC
>JBGTIC010000177.1:0-3168 GCA_041745895.1 Gammaproteobacteria bacterium | reverse complement strand
CTTGGCCAGACCGTGATGCAGGGCAAACAGCACCGCAATCGGCAGCATGGCCCGCCAGGCCTCGGGGCTGGAAAGACCGACACCCATCAGCAGTGTCACCAGCCCCATCTGGCTGACCGTCGAGTAGGCGAGCACGCTCTTGGCACGCTGCTGAGTCAGGCCGAGCGCGGCGCCGGCGAACGCAGTGGTCAGCCCCAGCGTGATCACCAGGCCGCTGCCTTGCGTCGCGGGTCCGACGCCGGGTGGCAGCAGGCCCAGCCATCCCATCAGGCCCGCCTTGACGATGACTCCCGAGAGCACGGCACTGGCGGGTACAGGCGCCTGAGGATGCGCAAGCGGCAGCCACACGTGCAGCGGGATGGTCCCCATCTTCACCGCGAAACCGGTGAACACCAGCGCCATCAGCAAATGCGCCTGAGGGTGGGTGGCGATCGCCGTGGCAGCCTCGGCAAGCGGCGCATTGCCCAGTCGGGCACCCAGCAAAAGCAATGCGCACAGCAACAGCACTTCGGCCGCGATTGCCATGACCAGATAGATGCGTCCGGCACGCAGGGCATCAGCGGTCAGATCGTGCACCACCAGTCCATAGGCGGCAAAGGTCATCAGCGCGTAGGCCGAATACAGCCCCGCCAGATCGTGGGCGAGAAACACGCCGGCATTGCCGCTCAAGGTGAGCAGATGAAACACCCAATAGCGCCGGCCCTCGCTCGCGCCATCGAAACGCGAACGCGCGGCGATCCCCGCGGCGGTCCACACAAGCCCCGCCAGCACCAGCAGCGGCACGGATTGCGAAGTGACCGAAAGACTCATTCCCAGCACCAGAGCGTCGAGTCGCACCTCACCGCCAAGTCCCGCCGCGCCCAGCAGCGGCAAGGCGGCGAATGGCGCGACAGTGACAACACCACGGGCGCTTTGCGGCACCACCAGCAGCAGCAAGGCAAGCAGCAGCGGCAGCGCGGTGGCCACCAGCAGGATCATCGTGCGTACTCGCGCAGCACGATCAACTCTGCCCAGCCCAGCGGACTGAGCGACACTCCGGCCAGCACCCCTGCCCCCAGCGCCAGCGCCGCCACGATGACCGTCGGCAACAGCAGCGCCAGCTTCGTTTCAGCGCGCGTTCCAGGGAGGCGTTCCGCCCATTCGCCAGGCACCGCCGCAAACCAGATGCGGCGAATCACCGGCAGGAAATAGGCCGCGTTGAGCAAGGTGCTGACCGCCAGTACGGCGATGACCCAGCCATGACCGGCCTGCAGGGCGCCGGTGCCGAGATACCATTTGCTGATGAAGCCGGCGGTGGGCGGCATACCGATCATGCCCAGTGCACCCAGCGTGAACGCAGCCCCGGTCCAGGGCATCCGCCGGCCGACGCCGTCGAGTTGATCGATGCGCTGAATCCCCAGCGTTTCCGCCCAGTTGCCAGCGCAGAAAAACAGCGTGATCTTCATCAGCCCCTGATGCACCAGATGCACCAGTCCACCGACCGCCACCACCGGTCCGGCCAGCGCGACGCCCAGCGTGATGTAGGACACCTGGCTGACGGTCGAAAATGCCAGGCGTCGCTTGATGTCGGTCTGCGCAAGCGCACGCAATGATCCATACAGGATCGTCACCGCCGCCAGTGCCGCAAGCCATGAACCCAGCCCCAGGGCATTGGTGGTCTGGATGCCGAACACGTCGAAGACGATGCGCGTGATGCCGAAGGCACCTGCCTTGACCACTGCCACGGCATGCAGCAACGCGCTGACCGGCGCAGGCGCCACCATCGCCACCGGCAACCAGCCATGCAGCGGTACCAGCGCCGCCTTCACGCCAATACCGCCGATCAGCAGACAGAATATGACGGTGAAGACGAACGGACTGCGCAGCGCCAGCTCGGCCACATGTCCGCCGGCAATGAACTCAAGGCTGCCGCCGGCGTTCTCCAGCAGCACGATGCCCGTGAGCAGTGCAGCACCGCCAGCCAGCGTATAGCCCAGATAGATCCGCCCACCGCGCCGGGCCTCTGCCGTCCCGCGATGGGTCACGAGCGGATAGGTAGCAAGGGTCAGCAACTCATAGAAGATGAAAAATGTGAACAGGTTGCCCGCCGTGGCGATGCCCATTGTCGTGGCCACGCACAGGCTGAAAAAGCCAAAAAAACGGCCGCGATTGGGCGAGTCCTCCAGATAGCCGATGGCATAGACGGTCGTGAACAGCCACAGTACGGCCGAAAGCGTGATGAAAAGCAGACTCAAGGCATCGGCCTGCAGCCGCAATTCCAGGCCCGGCGCAAGCATCATCGCAAAGCCGAATTCGTGCCCCTGCATGACGCCCGCCAGCATCAGGGCCACAAGCATCAGCTTGACTGCGGCAGCAGCAACATTGACCAGCGTGCGCCAGGCGCGCGCAGCCTCGGGCAACATGAAAATGATCACGGCGGCGAGCAGTGACGACAGCAGCGCCAGCAGCGGCAAGGCTGTGTACAGCGCCATCACGGCGCGACGTGCGCAAACGGCGCGCCCTGCAGGAACAGCCTGAGCAGGGGATCGGCCACAAAGCCCAGCAGCACGGCCACAATCCCCAGCAGCAGCGGCATCAGGCTGAGCACCAGTGGCAGGGACACCCTGGCGTGCGTCTGCGGCGCCGATGTTTCCTCTGCTTCGGCAGGACGACGCAGCAGGATCGCCATCAGCCGGAACAGGTAGGCCGCGGCGAGCAGACCGGAGAGCACGATCAGACCGACCCAGGCCACCCCTCCGGTTTCGAAGGCTGCACGCAGCAGCAGCCACTTGGCGATGAAACCTCCTGTCGGCGGCAGCCCCATCAGGCTTACCGAGGCGAGCACGAGGCCGGCAACACTCGGCCCCAGCGATGCACGCATGCCGCGCGGCAAACCGGCGAGGCGATCATGGCCCACCACCAGCACGATGTTGCCGGCGGCCAGAAACATCGCGGCCTTGGCCACACCGTGCGACAGCGCGTGGTAGAGCACACCCTGCCAGGCGGCCATGCTTGCCAGCGGAAACACCAGCAGCAGATACCCCAGCTGCGCAAGCGTCGAATAGGCGATGACGCGCTTCAGGCGCAGCTGCATTAAGGCCAGAACACTGCCGTAGAGCATGGCCGCCGCACCGAGCACACCGAACGCCAGCGCCACACCCTGCCCCGTCAGCGCCGGCAGGCCCCACC
>JBGTIC010000176.1:0-2814 GCA_041745895.1 Gammaproteobacteria bacterium | reverse complement strand
GTCGACGAGCTGCTCGAGTCGACGATCGGGGTGACACCGGATGGACCGGCCCGGGCTCGCTGAGATCGAGGCCGCGCGCGAGCGCCTCGACGGCGTGGCCCGCGTGACGCCGCTGTTCCCGTCGAACACGTTCACGCGGCTCACGGGCCGCGATGTCTTCCTGAAGGCCGAGACGATGCAGCTCACGGGCTCGTTCAAGCTGCGTGGCGCCTACAACAGGATCAAGCAGCTCAGCGAGGCCGAACGTGCGCGCGGGGTGATCGCAAGCTCGGCGGGTAACCACGCCCAGGGCGTAGCGCTGGCCGCGCAAAGGCTGGGCACGCGCGCGGTGATCGTGATGCCCACACTCACACCGTCGATCAAGGTGCAGGCGGTCGAGGCGCTGGGGGCGCAGATCGTGCTGCATGGTGAAGCCTACGACGACGCCTACGCCGAGGCGCGCCGACTCGCCGACTCGCAGGGTCTGGTGTTCATCCACCCGTTTGACGACCCGGATGTGATCGCCGGCCAGGGCACGATCGGCATGGAGATCCTGCGTCAGCGCCCCCACCCGCCCGACGCGATCTTTGTGCCCATCGGCGGCGGTGGGCTGATGGCTGGTATCGCCTGCTATGTGAAGTCGCTGTATCCACAGGTGCGCATCATCGGCGTGGAAGCCGAAGAGTCCGCGAGCATGACCGCAGCCTTTGCCGCCGGGCACCCGGTCGCACTTGGACAGGTGGGCATCTTTGCCGACGGTGTGGCCGTACGCCAGGTCGGTACCGAGACCTACCGGCTGTGCCGGCAGTACGTCGATGCCATCGTGCTGGTCAACACCGATGAAATATGTGCGGCAATCCGCGACATCTTCGAGGACACGCGCACACTGGTGGAGCCGGCCGGGGCGATGGCGGTGGCGGGACTCAAGCGCTGGCTGGCTCGCCATCCTGCGCGCGACCAGTGCTTCGTGACCGTCAACTGTGGCGCCAACGTAAACTTCGACCGCCTCAAACACATCGCCGAACGCGCCGATGTCGGCGAACAGCGCGAAGCCCTGCTGGCCGTAGAGATCCCTGAACGGCCTGGCGCATTTCTCGAGTTCTGCCAGACCCTGGGTCGGCGCAGCATCACCGAGTTCAATTATCGCTATGCTGATCGTCGCAGTGCGCGGATCTTCGTTGGCGTGGCGCTGAGTAACGGCGCCAGCGAAAAGGAAGCCCTGCTCGCACAGCTGCGCGCACGCGACTATCCCGTGACCGATCTCAGCGACAGCGAGCTGGCCAAGCTGCATGTCAGGCACATGGTTGGTGGTCCGGCACCCTCTATCGCCGATGAACTGCTGTTTCGCTTCCAGTTCCCCGAACGCCCCGGTGCCCTGCTCAAATTTCTGCAGGCAGTCGGCCATCAGTGGAACATCAGCCTGTTCCACTATCGCAATCATGGCTCCGATTACGGGCGCGTGCTCGCCGGCGTACAGGTACCGCCCGCCGAGCGTGAGGAATTCGAGCAGCACCTCACCCAGCTGGGCTATGCGCACTGGGATGAGACAGACAACCCCGCCTACCGGCTGTTTCTCGCCGGCAGCGAACCCCTGAGCGACGCTTAAGTGTCGCGCCCCTCCTCGGGGTCGCAGGGGAACCGCTCGATAAGCGCATCGAGCAGCACATCCTGAATCAGCGCGGCATCGGCATCGCGCAACCCCTCTCGATAGCCGGGCAAGGCCTCGTCGATGAAATTCAGCAGATCGCGCAGCTCCGGTCGCAGATCGCGGGGGCTGCAGAACACCTTGCGGGGCTCGCTCGCACGGTTCAGGTGTTCCAGGCCGGTGAACAGTCCCGCCACATAGGCACCCAATAACAGTGCCGAGTCTGCGTCGTCCTCGGCACTGGCCTGCAGGCGCATATACTGACTGACGCTGACGCGATTGAGACTCTCAGCCTGCGCCGTGGCGGGCACGGCACCGCCGCCGCACCCGCTCATCAACAACAGGGCCCCTACGCAGCCGGGGCCGCTGAGGCCAGGCACCCGCACCCCCACTGCGCTTACTCCGGCTTGCGGAACTTCAGCGTGAAGCGATGGCTTTCGCCGATCTGCGCATACTGCTCACGGTTCTCCTCACCCAGCGCAAACATCGGCGGCAGCGTCCACACGCCGCGTTCATGATCGGTCGGATCCAGCGGGTTGGCATTGATGTCGGAGCTCGCGACCAGCTCGAAGCCCGCCGCCTGAACCAGCTCGATGGCGTAGTCCTCACGCACATAGCCACCCGGACCCGCCGGGTCCTGCGGCTCTTCGCTGCGCGAGCTATGGCCTACCAGCCCGAAGCTGCCACCCGGCTTGAGGGCACGGTGGATGCCACCCAGCACCTCGTCGACGCACCCGGCGCCCATCCAGTTGTGCAGGCTGCGGAAGGCGACCACCAGGTCGACCGAGCCTTCGGGGGCGATGTCCAGCTGGTCGGGACAGGCCAGCACCGTGGCCTGGGCGTTGCCGTAGAGCGCCGAATTGCCGCTGAGTTTCTCGCGGAATGCCCTGGCTGCGTTGCGGGCAAACTCGCGCTCGGCCTCGGGGTCGAAGTGCGCGCCGTAGTACTGGCCCTCGTCGCGCACGAAAGGGGCGATGATGTCGGTATACCAGCCACCACCCGGCCACACCTCCACGACGGTCATGTCGGGCCTCAGGCCGAAAAACGCAAGGGTTGCCGCCGGATTGCGATACTGATCGCGCGCGCGGTCTGTTTCAGAACGGTGCTCGCCGGCGATGATGGCTGCCAGCCGTGCCTCGGGGTCCGCCCTGTCGACCCTGGCCGCCTCCTGTGGCACGGTCGTTGGCTCC
>JBGTIC010000175.1:0-3255 GCA_041745895.1 Gammaproteobacteria bacterium | reverse complement strand
CGTGTGCCGTCCGGCCCGGGTACCCAGCAGCCAGGCGTGGAACGGCGGCACCAGCGGCGCGCCCTGGCCCCCGGCAGCCATGTCGCCACGGCGGAAATCCGCCACGGTCGCGATGCCGGTGGCCCCGACGATGCGTGTCGGATCGGCGAGCTGAAGGGTGAACGGGCTCGATGCATCCGGTCGATGGCGCACTGTCTGGCCGTGACTGCCTATCGCGCGGACTTGCGCGGGCGCCACACCGGCGCCACGCAGCAGTGTGAGTGCCGCGTCACCGAACAGGCAGCCAAGCCGGTGGTCCAGCCCGCCCAGCGCATCCAGCGTGGTGGCCGGCTCACGGGTCAGTGCCCGCAGTTCGGACTGAAGTACCCCGGGGATCGGATGGCTGTGTGTGGCGATCAGCCGCACCGAAGCATCGTCGAAGCTCACCAGGGCGGCATCGACAGCATCCATGCTGGTGCCGGAGATCAGGCCGACGAAAAGCTCGGCGTCAGCGGCCACTCATGGCCAGCTGCGCATCTCCAGCCTCGCGCGCCTGATCCAGATAGGACAGCAGCGGGGCGGTCTCGCGGCCGAAACGATCGCGGAATTTCGCCGGTACCGGTTCGGCGGGCGGCAGTTCGACCGTCAGCGGATCGCGGTGTACGCCGCTGATGCGGTATTCGTAGTGCAGGTGAGGCCCGCTGGCCAGGCCGGTCATGCCGACATAGCCGATGATCTGCCCCTGTCGCACGCGTGTGCCGTTGCGCACCTGGCTGTGGAAGCGCGACATGTGCGCATACAGGGTCGTGATGTTGCCGCCATGCTGCACGATCACGGTGTTGCCGTAGCCGCCCTGCACGCCGCGGAAAATCACCCGCCCATCGCCGGCCGCCTTGATCGGCGTGCCACTGGGGGCGGCGTAGTCGACGCCGCGGTGGGCACGGATGGTATGGAGCACCGGGTGACGACGGTTGGGATTGAAGCGCGAGCTGATGCGCGTGAAGTCCACCGGTGCACGGATGAAGGCTTTGCGCACGCTGCGGCCTTCGGGCGTGAAGTAGTCGGCACGCTCATCCATCTCGAAGCGCACTGCGCGGTGCGTGCGCCCGCGGTTGACGAACTCGGCGGCAAGAATCGTCCCCGGACGAAGCCTCTCGCCATCGCGCCAGAGTTCCTGATAGGCCACCGAGAAACGATCCCCCTGGCGGATATCGAGGACGAAATCGACATCCCACTGGAACAGCCCGGCGACGTTCATGGTCACGCTGTCGGGCAGGCCTGCATCGCGCCCGGCATTGAACAGGGAGCTGTCGATGACCGCGTGGGCGGTGACGATGCGGGTTTCCACCGCGCGCTCACCGATGGTCGCTACGTAGTCATCTTCGGCACGGCTCACTTCCAGAACGCGAATCTCGTCGAGTTCCCGGCGCAGGGACATCACGCGGCCCTGATCATGACGGACGGAAATGACGTCCCCGGGGCGCAGGATCGAGAGGTGGCGGCGTGCCTGCTCATTGCCCAGCACCGCCATCATGTCGCCGATGCTCAGTTCGTGACGGCGAAACATGCGTTCGAGCGTATCACCGCGGGAGACCTTCATATCGACCGACGCCAGCCCATCCGCGGCGCGTGCGATGTCTGCCGCGGGCAATTCGCTGTCCAGCGCGGCAAGAATCTCGAGCTCGTCAGGCGGCGGCGCCAGGATCAGGGGGGTGGCGGCTGCGCGCAGGGGCAATTGCGCGCTGCTGCGCAGCCTGGCGATGTCGATCATCTCATCGGGCGGCGCGGCGCCTGCAAGCACCAGCGGCGCAGTTGCGGCGAAAAGGGCGTTCGGGTCATTCAGCGCCGAGGCCGCGTCGATGTCCGATCCGTCTTCGCCTGCCGCCGGAGCCAGAGCCGCCTCCGATGCCGGTTCGTCTGAAAAGGGCGCTTCAATGGCGAGCGCTGCCATCTGGTCGTCCGGATAGGCGACGCCGGCGACGGCGTCGTCGGCAGGGGCGGGGTCGGCGAGTACCGGCGTGGGCTGAGCTTCAGGTGATGCATCAGGCCGCCCACCGATGATCAGCACACCCGCCAGCGGCAGCAGCAGTCCGGCTGCGAACCAGGGCCACCGATGCCCACCACGGCGATTGCCGCCGGTCGGCGAACTGCCCTTGTAGTCGTGCCAGATCCCGCCTGAATTTTGCGCCACCAGTCTTCCCGAGCCACCTCGTCTTATGTCGCCAGTACTCTAGCCTCTGCGCCCGGCACCCGTCAAAGTTTCCATGAAATCCAGTGACGTAGGTCCGCAAAAAATGCCCGGACCAGAACCGGTGGCGCATATAGACGCTCAGGCGAATCCGGCGCTCGACAGCGGCAGTCGGCGGATACGTCGCCCCGTGGCGGCATACAGCGCATTGACCAGCGCGGGGGCAATCGGCGGCGTGGGCGGCTCAC
Organism: Gammaproteobacteria bacterium; assembly: GCA_041745895.1. Taxonomy (GTDB): domain Bacteria; phylum Pseudomonadota; class Gammaproteobacteria; order Steroidobacterales; family PWYM01; genus PWYM01. The sequence continues at coordinate 840 of JBGTIC010000175.1, read as the reverse complement.
CGACGCCGCCTGGCGAGGCGTTGCTTTCCATCAGGTGCACATGGATATCCGGGGTGTCGGCCATCCCCAGCAGCCGATAGCTGTCGAGATTTGCCTGGTCGATCTCGTGGCCATGGAAACTGACCTGTTCGCGCAGTGCCGCGGAGAGCCCGAACAAGATGCCCCCCTCGACCTGGGCGCGCACCGTATCAGGATTGATGATCTGGCCGCAGTCCAGCGCGCAGTCCACGCGGTGCACGCGCACGCGACCGTCCTCACCGACGCTGACCTGGGCGACTTCAGCGACGTAGGACCCAAACGACGCGCTGATGGCCACACCCCGCCCATGACCCCGGGGCAGGGGCGTACCCCAGCCGCTGGCCTCAGCCACACGATCGAGCACGCCGTGCAAACGCGAATCCGTCGGCAGCAGCGCGCGACGAAGCGCCACGGGGTCGCGGTCCCCCAGCGCCGCGAGCTCGTCGATCATGGACTCGATGAAAAAGCAGTGCTGGGAGTGGTCGACACTGCGCCAGTGCCCCCATGGCAGCGCATCCTCGACATCGGTGCTCTGTACGAGCGCGGCGGGCACGGCGTAGGGCAGCAGATCGACGCCGCCGTCGCTGCCATTGAAGTGCTGCATCCAGGCCACCGGCAGGCCCTCATCGTCGACCCCGCCGCGCATGCGGCTGATGACCATCGGTCGGAACACCCCAAGCTGGAGGTCCTGCGTGCGGTTCCACGTCAGCTGGACCGGCCAGGGGACGGACTTCGCGATGGCTACAGCCTGGGTGACCAGATCGACTTCGGCGCGACGGCCGAAGCCGCCACCCAGCAGCGTCGTGTGCACGTCGACCTGGC
>JBGTIC010000174.1:0-1785 GCA_041745895.1 Gammaproteobacteria bacterium | reverse complement strand
TCGCCCAGGGGCGCAGCGAAGGCGCCTTTCGCGTCCCTGCCCGAGGCCGCGAACGGGTGCGCCTGAGTGTCAGCACCGACCTGCTGCGCTCACTCGATCAGCTGCAGGGGCTGGTCAGCGCCGGCGGCCGTGAGGTGAACTCTGAATTTGAGGGCAGGGTGTTCCTGGACATGCCGATGCGCCCGTCCCTGCGCTTTGCAGACCGCGGCAGCATCGCGCTGGATTTCTAGGTACCCGCCTGCGACGGGGATTTCCGGGCACTGGCAACCTTGTACTCCCGCCTGCCGATTGACGCTGTATACAATGCTGATTTAAGTTTGTCGGTCGCGGACGGTCGAGTCTGGCGCGCATCCACCGGCGCCGACGGCCCCAATCACCCCAACGACGGGCGCCGGCGCTGCGGGTTCGCCAGGTTCCTGTATTTCATTCTCCAGACCATGCGAAATGGATATTTCGCTTGAGGGCGGCCATGACTCTGCTGACAAAGGACAGTCTGTACAGAGACAGCTTCGATCGCGACAGCTGCGGCTTCGGCCTGATTGCGCAGATGGACGATAGGGCCAGCCACTGGATCGTGGAGACCGCGATCGGGGCGCTCAAACGCCTGACTCATCGCGGCGCGGTCGCCGCCGACGGCAAGACCGGCGATGGCTGCGGCCTGCTGCTGAAAAAGCCTGACGAGTTCCTGCGCCACGCGGCAGCCGAGGCCGGCATTCGCGTGCGCAGTGTGTATACCGCCGGCATGGTGTTTCTCGACCCCGACGAGGCCATCGCTGCGCGCGCGCGCCAGACACTCGAGTCCCAGCTCGTGCAGGGCGGGCTGGAGGTCGCGGGCTGGCGCAGCGTGCCCACCGATCCAAGCGCCTGCGGTGAGCAGGCACTGAAAACCTTGCCGCGGATTGAACAGATCTACGTCAATGCGCCCGAGAGCATGGATGCCGCGGAGTTCGAGCGCCGCCTGTTCATGGCGCGCAAGCGCACGGAACTGGCGCTTGAGCCGGTGGACAGCTGCTTCTATGTCTGCAGCCTGTCGGCGCACACGCTGTCGTTCAAGGGCATGGTCATGCCGGAGTTTCTGCCGGCCTTCTACCCCGACCTGCGCGATGAGCGCATGCGTACCTCGGTGTGCGTGTTCCACCAGCGTTTCTCCACCAACACGCTGCCGCAGTGGCGCCTGGCCCAGCCGTTCCGGCTGCTGGCACACAACGGTGAGATCAACACCATCCAGGGCAACCGCAGCTGGTCGCTGGCGCGCAGTCGCACCTTCCAGTCGCCGCTGCTGCCGGATCTCAACACGATCCAGCCGCTGGTATCGATGACCGGCTCGGACTCCTCCAGCCTCGACAACATGCTCGAGGTCATGCTTGCCGGTGGCATGGATGTCCTCCAGGCCATGCGCATGCTCATTCCGCCGGCCTGGCAGACCGTCGACAGCATCGACCCCGACCTGCGCGCGTTCTACGAATACCACGGCTTTCACATGGAACCCTGGGACGGCCCGGCCGGCATCGTGCTCACGGACGGCCGATATGCCGCCTGCACGCTGGATCGTAATGGTCTGCGCCCGGCGCGCTACGTGATCACGCGTGACCGGCACATTACCATCGCCTCGGAAGTCGGCGTGTACGAGTATCCACCGGAGTCGGTGGTCGCCAAGGGCCGGCTGGGACCGGGCGAAATGCTCGCCGTAGACCTGCGCAGTGGTGAGCTGCTCGACAGCCCCGCCATCGACGCACTGCTCAAGCGTCGTGCGCCCTACAAGAAGTGGCTGCGCGAGGGCGTGCG
>JBGTIC010000173.1:0-32284 GCA_041745895.1 Gammaproteobacteria bacterium | reverse complement strand
AGGGCTGCTGGCGGGCGGCTCCGGGTCCCAGCGCCCCGGCGAAGAACGCGCTGAACTGGCTGCGGACCTGTTCGGCACCGACCGGGCCGTCCGGGCGATACCACTTCGGGATCCAGTTCACCGCCCCCATGATCGCGTTGCCGGTCATGCGTACATCGCAGGGTGCAATGCTGCCATCGCTGATGCCCTCGGTCAGCAGTGCCTCGAAAGCGAGGCTGTGCGCGCGTGAGCGCTCCAGGATGTCGGCCTTGTGTTCGTGTTGCAGCGATGGAATCTCGCTCATGATCGCCAGCGGACCATCGTCGCCACATAGCGCCTCGATGTGGTGGGCCAGATAGCGCAGCGCCTTGTCCAGGCCATCCACGCCTTCTTCCCGACCGCGGGCCATGGCGCGCGCACCAAGATCGGCGGCGCGGCGATAGCACTGGTAGACCAGCTCCTCCTTGCTGCGCACGTAGTAATACAGCGCAGCATCGGTGAGCTCGAGCTGACGCGCCACATCCTTCAGCGAGGTCCCGCTGTAGCCCTTCTGATTGAAGCAGGCGGCCGCCACGCGCAGCAGCCGGTCGTGCTTGAGGCGGTACTGGCGGCCCCTGTCGGCGTGCCATTGCTTGATGTCGGTCATGGTCCGTGGCCTTCTGAGGGGCTTTTCCCGGCTGCCGACCGGGCGCTCTGGTCGGCTAAGCGCTTGTATTGTTAGCAGGCCTGGACTATTTTAATCCACATTAGAATTTTCTCCAAACCCTTGTCAGAGGTGTGCCATGAGCACTGCCGCCAGCGAACTCCCCCAGCCCGGACGCGACGGTGCCCAGCCGCCGCTGCGTTTCGTGACCGCCGCGTCGTTGTTCGACGGCCACGATGCCGCAATCAACATCATGCGCCGTCTGATCCAGGCCCAGGGGGCCGAAGTCATCCATCTGGGCCACAACCGCAGTGTCGCCGACGTCGTGCGCGCAGCGCTGCAGGAGGATGCCGACGGGATTGCGCTGTCCTCCTACCAGGGCGGACACATGGAGTATTTCAAGTACATGGTCGACATGCTGCGCGAGCATGGCGCCGAGCACATCCGTGTGTTCGGTGGTGGCGGCGGCACCATCACGCCCGAAGAGATCCGCGAGCTGCATGACTATGGCGTCGAGCGCATCTATCACCCCAACGACGGCATGAAGATGGGCCTGACTTCGATGATCGAGGATCTGGTGGACCGCACGCTTGCGCACCGTCGCGCCACGGTGATTCCTGAGTCCACCAGTGTCGAAAATGCCAATTCGGTGGCCGCGATGATCTCCGCCATCGAGGAGGGCATGCTTGAAGATGCCGAGCTCGCCCGGCTGCGCAAGCAGTGGCAGGTGCGCGCGGGCAAGGTGCCAGTCATCGGCATCACCGGCACCGGTGGCGCTGGCAAGAGTTCTGTCACCGACGAGCTGCTCAACCGCTTTCTGGGCAGCTTTCCCGACATGCGTATCGCCGTGCTGGCGGTCGATCCCACGCGGCGGCGCACCGGTGGTGCGCTGCTGGGCGATCGCATCCGCATGAACAGCCTGCGCTCGGATCGCGTGTTCATGCGCTCGATGGCAACCAGACGCGCGCACCTGGCCACCAGCGAGATGCTCGGATACTGCATCGCGTTTCTGAAATCCCAGGGCTTCGATCTGGTCATTGTCGAGACGGCCGGCATCGGCCAGTCGGACTCCGAGATCGTCGATCTCGTGGATTTCCCGATGTACGTGATGACCAGCGACTACGGGGCAGCCAGCCAGCTCGAAAAGATCGACATGCTCGACTTTGCGGAAGTTGTGGTTTTGAACAAGTTCGACAGGAAGGGCGCCGAAGATGCGCTGCGCGACGTGCGCAAGCAGTGGAAGCGCAATCGCCTGGCCTTCCAGGCCAGCAACGACGAGGTGCCGGTGTATCCCACGATCGCCAGCCAGTTCAACGATCCCGGCACGACCTGGATGTTCCGCAACCTGTGCGAGCGCCTGGTCGAGAAACTTGGCCTCGAGGCCGCCCGCTGGACACCGGATGTGGATGTAACCGTTCGGGAGCCGCGTGCCACGGCACTCATTCCGGGCAGCCGTCTGCGCTATCTCGCAGAGATTGCCGAGCAGGGCCGCAGCATCAACGCGGCGATCGCCGCCGAAGCCGAGCAGGCCAGTCGTCTGCAGGATTTCTACGAGACCCTGAAGGAACTCGCCGATCCCGCGCTGCCCCAGCCGCTGGCCCCTTACGACAGCGACGCGCTGCGCGATGATGCGATCGATACGACGCTGCGCAACCTGCGCAATCGCTATCAGCAGACGCTGGAGTCGATCACCACGGAAGGCCTGGCACTGCTGCGCGAGTGGCCGCAGCGCTACGATGGCGTGACCGCCGAGCAGTTCAGCTACACGGTGCGCGGCCAGGAGGTCACCGGTGACAACTATCGTGAATCACTCAGCCACCTGAAGATTCCGAAGATCGCGCCGCCGCGCTACCGCGACTGGGGTGATCTGCTCAAATTCCTGAAGATGGAAAACCTGCCGGGCGCCTATCCGTATACCGGCGGGGTATATCCCTACCGCCGCGCCGGCGAAGATCCCACGCGCATGTTCGCAGGCGAGGGCACACCCGAGCGCACCAACAGGCGCTTTCATTATCTCTCGCAGGGGCAGCCTGCAGCGCGCCTGTCCACAGCATTCGACTCGGTGACACTCTACGGCGAGGACCCGCATCATCGCCCCGACATCTACGGCAAGGTCGGCAACTCCGGCGTGTCGATCGCGACCGTCGATGACATGAAGAAGCTCTACTCGGGCTTTGATCTCTGCCAGCCCACGACATCGGTATCGATGACCATCAACGGGCCGGCGCCGATGATACTGGCGTTTTTTCTCAATACCGCGATCGATCAGCAGGTCGAAAAATATCTCCGGGCGCAAGGCGAGTGGGACGCGGCACAGCAAACCATCGATGCCTACTTCGCCGACAAGCAGCGCCCGAGCTATAACGGTGAACTGCCTGAGGGTAATGACGCTCTGGGCCTTGGCCTGCTCGGCATCGCCGGCGATAAGGTGGTCGATGCGCAGACCTATGCGCGCATTCGCGAAGAGACCTTCGCACAGGTGCGAGGCACCGTGCAGGCCGACATTCTCAAGGAAGACCAGGCCCAGAACACCTGCATATTCTCCACCGAGTTCGCCATGAAGATGATGGGCGATGTGCAGCAGTTTTTTATCGACCACAAGGTCCGTAACTACTATTCAGTGTCGATCAGCGGCTATCACATCGCCGAGGCCGGGGCGAACCCGATCTCGCAGCTGGCCTTCACGCTGGCCAACGGCCTGACGATCGTCGAGTACTACCTGGCACGTGGCATGGAGATCGATGCGTTTGCGCCGAACCTGTCGTTTTTCTTCAGCAACGGCATGGACCCGGAGTATACGGTCATTGGGCGCGTGGCCCGACGTATCTGGGCACGTGCCATGCGCGAACGTTATGGCGCTTCGGCGCGCAGCCAGATGATGAAATATCACATCCAGACCTCCGGGCGCTCACTGCACGCCCAGGAGATCAGCTTCAACGATATCCGCACGACCTTGCAGGCGCTCTACGCGCTGTTCGACAACTGCAACAGCCTGCACACCAATGCCTTCGATGAGGCGATCACCACGCCCACCGAGGCCTCGGTGCGCCGCGCGGTGGCCATCCAGCTGATCATCAATCGCGAGCTGGGGCTCAACTGCAATGAAAACCCGTGGCAGGGCTCGTTCGTCATCGAGGAGCTCACGCGGATCGTAGAGGATGCCGTGTACGAGGAGTTCGTGCGCATCTCAGAGCGCGGCGGCGTGCTCGGCGCGATGGACACGATGTATCAGCGCGGCAAGATTCAGGACGAAAGCCTGTACTACGAGGCCAGAAAGCATGATGGCAGTCTGCCGCTGATCGGCGTCAACACCTACCTGCCGAAACCCGGCCAGGAGGAGAAGGTCGACACCATCGAACTGATGCGATCCACCGACGCCGAAAAGGAAGACCAGATCGAGCATGTGGAAGTCTTCAAGGCCAGCCACAGCGCCGAGTCTGCCGGCGCGATGGAGGCGCTGCAGAAGGTCGCCCGTGCACGTGGCAACGTGTTCGAGTCGCTTATCCAGGCCGCGAAAACCTGCTCACTGGGACAGATGTCACATGCGCTCTATGACGTCGGTGGCGAGTATCGGCGCAATATGTAGGCTCCCGCGACGCTCACTTCAGCGCCTGTTCCCACTGCGGCGGCGTATGGCCAAGCTGCAGCGCCAGGTAATCGATGAACAGGCGCAGCTTGGTTGTCAGATGACGGCGATGGGGATACACCACCTGCAGCGGCAGGGACGCCACGCGGAAGTCCTGCAGCAGTTCTACCAGCGCGCCTGACTTCAGGGCCTCGGCGACGATGAAGCTTGGCTGCAGCATGACGCCCAGGCCGGCAAGTCCGGCTGCCAGTGTGGCATCGCCACTGTTGGCTTCGAGGTTGCCGCTGACCCGCACGCTCAAGGGGCCCTCGCGCCCTTCGAAATGCCACTGGTTGCCGGCTGCGGCGTAGGTGTAGGCCAGACAGTTGTGCGTGCGTAGCGCGTCGGGATGACTTGGGGTGCCGTGTTGCGCCAGGTAGGCCGGGGATGCGCACACAAGCATGCGGATATCGGCGAGTCGACGTGCGATCAGACTCGAATCGCCCATGTGTCCTATGCGCACGGCCAGATCGTAGCCCTCCTCGACGAGATTGACCACGCGGTCGTTAAGCGTCAGCTCGATGCGGGCGCGTGGATGACGGGTCAGGAATTCCGGCAGCAGGGGCGCGATCTGCAGCACGCCGAAAGAGTTCGGTGCATTGACCCGCAGCACGCCACGCGCCTCGCTGGCGAGATCCTGCACCGAGCTGTCGAGTGACTGAAGTTCGTCAAGCAACGCGGTGGCCCGGTCATGATAGGCGCGGCCGGCTTCGGTGAGGCTGACCTTCCGGGTCGTGCGATAGAGCAGACGGGTGGCCAGCGCGTCCTCGAGCTGTCCCACCAGGCGGCTGACCATGGCTCGGGACAGCCCCAGCTGGCGAGCCGCCGCGGCAAAACTGCCGGCATCGACGACTCGGACGAACGCCTGCATGGCATTTAATTTGTCCAATATTCCGCAACAATCTATTTACTTTACGTGTAATTCTATAACTATCCCGTGACAAATACACTCGTTCTACTCAATACACCTTTACCACTACCGACCAAGGGAGCATGTGATGAACATTGCCGAACGCTATGCCCCGCTGCTGGGCCGGCTGCTGATTGCGCAGCTGTTTCTGGTCAGCGGCTTCAACAAGATCACCGGGTTCAGCGGCACTGCGGAATTCATGAGCGGGGCGGGGATGCCGATCGCCGGGGCGCTGCTGGTCGGTGCCATCGTGCTCGAAATTGCCGGCGGTGCCAGCGTGTTGCTGGGTTACCGCGCGAGGCTCGGTGCGCTTGCGCTGATTGTTTTTACCGTGCCGGCCACGCTGATTTTCCACAACTACTGGGCATTGGAAGGGGCTGAGGCCTACACACAGATGCTGATGTTCACCAAAAACGTCGCCATCTTGGGCGGCTTGCTGGTGATCGCGGGGCTGGGCTCGGGAGCGCTGAGTCTGGACTCGGCCAAACCGAAGTCTCGCGAGGCGCTCCGCGTCGCGTCCGGTGCGGCGGCGCGTTAGCGGGAATTCCTTGAGGCATTTACCTCGGCCCCGCTGGGGCGCTCACCCCAGGAGATGTCCTGCAGGGTCCCCAGCCACTCGGTACTGCCATGGCGCTTCTGCTCGATGCGCACCGGCAGGTAGTCGAAGTCCTTGGCCACCCAGAGGCGGGTACTGCGGCTGGAGTTGCGCGACTGGTGATCGATTTGCAGCGTATCCAGTCGCGTGTTTGCAGCCTCGATGCGCTCGATATCGGCATAGCTGATATCCATTTCGCGAATCTCACCACGATCAACGACGGCATACTCCTCCGGGCGCAGGCCCGCGGTAAGGTCCCGCATCAGCCGTACCTGCATCGACAGCCGGTCGATCACGCCGCCCTCCAGGGGCAGGTCGACGGTGTGTTCGCGATCGCTGCCGAAGACACGGCCGTCCGCATGGGAAAAGATCAGCGCTGCATTGCGCTCCGGCCCGCTTATGCCGTCGTCGCGGTGGTACTCCATCGGCATGACGCCGTCGTCGGTGAAGCGCAGGACCGTGCGCTCGACGAGTTCGCCGCGGCGGAACATTCGAGCCACGCCGCGCGTCGTAGCCACGGAGGTCAGGACCCAGTCCTCGCCGGTTCGATGCTCCAGCGACAACACGAGGTTGCCGCTGAGCACGCCCGCGGTCACTCGGTAGGTGGCGCGAAACGGCCGCAGCGTAACAATTTCGCCGTTGCTGCTTCCGGTCGATTCCGCAATCGGGACGACGGCCTTCGCCGGCGCGCTGGCCCACAGGCCGGCGCAGGCGGCAAGAACGCTGATCCATCCGGCGGTGTGCAGTCCGTGCATGGTGTATACCCTCGCGCGAAGAAAAGGAAGTGCTAAGGAACTACTGGCTTGTTGCTAGGACCTCCGTGCGGTGCGCATGTTCAATGCAATATGGTTTATCGCACAGACACGCCGTTTTATAAATGTTCAGGCCATGTTCAGTACCGGCTTGATGGCGCGGCCCTCCGCCGCTGTATTATCGCTCACAGCATCAGGAGCAGGTCATGTACGACAAGGTTTTTTCCCTTCAGGGGCGCACCGCGCTCGTCACCGGCGCAGGCACCGGACTGGGCGCCCATTTCGCCCGAGTGCTGGCCTCTGCCGGTGCCACCCTTGTCCTCGCCGCGCGCCGCGAGGACAAATTGCGCGACACGGCCGCGGCGATCGCAGCAGATGGCGGCCAGGCGCACTGCTATCGGGTGGATGTCACGGATTCGGTTTCCGTGGCGGCGCTGTTCGACCGGTGCTCTGCCGACGCCGTTCTTCCCGATGTGATCATCAACAACGCGGGCATCAGCCATGAGGCACTCCTGCACGAGATGGACGAGGCGGCCTGGGATGCCGTTCTCGACATCAATCTGAAGGGCGTGCACCTGGTTGCCCGCGAGGCCGCGCGGCGTCTTTCTGAGGCAGGCCGGCCCGGCACGATAATCAACATCGCCTCGGTGCTTGGTATCGGTGTGGCGAAGACGGTGGGTGCCTACATGGCCGCCAAAGCCGGCGTGATTCATCTGACCCGCGCGCAGGCACTCGAATGGGCCAAATTCGGTATCCGCGTGAATGCCCTGGCGCCCGGTTATGTGCTCACTGACATCAATCGCGATTTCTTCACCACGCAGGCTGCCGGCGCCATGGTCAAGCGTATCCCGCAACGCCGGATCGGCGAGCATACCGATCTTACGGGGCCGATACTGTTGCTGGCCTCGCAAGCCTCGTCGTACATGACGGGTACGACGCTCGTGGTGGACGGGGGACACCTGCTCCAGCAGCTGTAGCGGTCAGCGATTCGGGCGAAATTTCCACACCGCAGGCATTGTGGTCTGCCGTCAAAATCGCTCAGACTCTCGCCCCTTATGCCCTGTCTCACAGGTGCGCCTTTTCGGCACACTTCAGGATCCAAGAATATGGTCGCCAAACCCCCGCCCGAGCCGCAGCAAAATCATCTCCTGGCCGCATTGGCGCCCGAGGTTCAAACCCGCCTGTTCCCGTACCTGGAACTTGTGCCACTGCCCTTGCGAGCGCTGCTGTATGAGTCCGGGCGCCCCATGAAGCACGTCTACTTTCCCACTGATTCCATCGTCTCGCTGCAGTATCTGATGGAGAACGGGGCGTCAACCGCAATCTCGGTAGTGGGCAACGAGGGATTGCTTGGCATCACATTGTTCATGGGTGGCGAGAGTACGCCAAACCGGTCGCTGGTGCAGAGTGCAGGCTACGCATATCGACTTCCTAGAAGGAGAGTCAAAGAGGAATTCGGCCGCCATGGCCAACTGCTTTTGCTGATGCTGCGCTACACGCAGGCACTGATCACGCAGGTCTCGCAGACCGCAGTGTGCAACCGGCACCATGAGATCGACAAGCAGCTCTGTCGCTGGCTGCTGCTGTCCATGGACCGCCTTCCAGGCAACGACCTGACCATGACACAGGAGTTCATCGCCAGCATGCTCGGAGTTCGCCGCGGAAGTGTCACCGAGGCTGCTTTTGAACTGCAGCGGCTAGGCGTGATTTCATATCGGCGCGGATTGATCAAGGTGCTTGACCGGGCGAAACTGGAATCGCTGAGTTGCGAGTGCTATGCGGTAGTCAAGAAAGAGACGGACATGCTGCTTGATTACGTGCCGCAGCGTCAGGTGATAACCGATACGGAGTGCATTCCTACCGTACAGCTACAAGCGCCCTGATCGTTGCCCGGATATCAGCGGCATTCCTTTTTGGCTATGTTGGGTGCCGCACAGAGCTTTGCGCATCGCCCGCGTTACAGTTCGTCGTTTGATTTTTATTCCTCAGTATGAGGTCACACGACGAGAATGACCGCCAAACCTGCCCCCGAGCCTCAGCAAAATCATCTTCTGGCCGCATTGCCGCCCGAGGTTCAACTTCGGCTGTTTCCGTACCTGGAGCTGGTGCCATTGCCATTGAGAGCGGTTCTCTACGAGTCCGGGACCGCCATGCGTCACGTCTACTTTCCCACTGACGCCATTGTCTCCCTGCAGTATCTGCTGGAGGACGGCGGATCGACTGCGATCTCGGTGGTGGGCAACGAGGGGTTGCTTGGTATCACCTTGTTTATGGGCGGCGAAACTACGCCGAGCCGATCGCTGGTACAAAGCGCTGGTCACGCATACAGACTCCCCAAGCGGAGGGTGAAAGAAGAATTCAACCGCCACGGTCGGTTGCTGTTTCTGATGCTGCGCTACACACAGGCACTGATCTGGCAAATCTCGCAGACCGCGGTTTGTAACCGGCAGCATTCGATTGACCAGCAACTCTGCCGCTGGCTCCTGCTTTCCCTGGACCGCCTGCCAGATAGCCACTTGACGATGACGCAGGAATTCATCAGCAGCATGCTCGGTGTCCGCCGCGAAGGTGTTACACAAGCTGCAAAGAAATTGCAGGGGCTCGGTGTGATTTCCTATTCGCGCGGATTGATCAACGTAATTGACCGGAAGAAGCTGGAAGATCTGAGTTGCGAGTGCTACGCGACGGTCAAGGATGCAACCGATGTGCTGCTTGACTACATGCCGCAGCGCCAGGTGATCAAAGATGTCGATGCTATTCCCACTGTAGAGCTTCGCGTCGCGAAGGGCGCCAAAGGAAGCGGTAAGCGAGATTCGGTTTGACGCCCGCCATCGATTGCGCAACCTTCGTCTGGGCGTGGAGCACCCGGGCTCAGGGCGCCTCAGGATATTTCACGGCAACCACCGTCACCTCAGCGGGGCCGGATGGCAACCACACCGTGATCCCATCGCCGGGGCGTCGACCCAGCAGTGCCTTGCCAAGCGGGGCGTCCATGCTGATATAGCCGGGCTCGTGATCGAATTCGTCGGGGCCAACGATGCGATAGCAGTGCTCCAGGCCGTCGGCATCCTCAACAGTCACCCAGGCGCCAAAAAACACCCGGTCGGTGTCCGAGGGCGCGGTATCCACGACGCGTATTCCTTCCAGGCGCTTGCGCAGGTGGCGGATGCGCCTGTCGATTTCACCAAGCTGTTTTTTGCGGTAGATGTACTCGGCGTTCTCGGAGCGATCGCCCTCTGCAGCAGCCGCCGAAAGGGCGGCTGTGACTTCCGGACGAAGCTTCAACCACAGGTGGTCGAGCTCCGTCTTCAGGCGCTGCCGTCCCGCCGGTGTGATGTATTTCGAACCGGGAATGCCCGGAGGTCGCCAGCGGCCCATAATCTCAGCCGTACAGGTGCTTGTAGACCCGAACGAAGTATTCCATTTCCTCGGGCTTGGCCATGCTGATCCGAGCCCAGTCCCGGAATGGCGGGAATGCACGGCCGATAAGAATCCCGGCATCACGCATCGCTGCGCTGACATCAGCAATGTCACGGCCGGTGTGGATGAAGGAAAAGTTTGTAGACGATTTCACGTACCGCAATCCCAGCTCATCACACATGGATTCGACCGCATCCAACGACTTACGGTTCTGTTGCAAGGTAAAGCGCTGGAACTCCTCGTCCTGATAGGCGGCATAAGCCGCCCGCATACCTACGATATTCAACTGGCCTGTCATCTTGTTGTTGATGTCGGCGATATGTTCGGGGTGCGCAAAGGCAAAACCAATTCGCAGCGCAGCCAGGCCGTGAATTTTGGAGGCCGTTCTGGAAATGATGATATTTTTATGGCCCTCCCGGACCAGATACATCAGCGATTCGTAGACAGGATCGTCGACGAACTCGTGGTAGGCCTCATCCACAAACACCAGACGATCACGGGAAACCTCCAGCACAAAATCGCGCAGGGCATTTTTCTCAATGAGGTTGGGAATCGGGTTGTTGGGGTTGCACAGGTAGACCATCCTGGTATCGGATCGGATTGCACGCTTCATGCTGGCGAGATCCGTATCCATGTTGTCGTCAACCCGGACCCGGATCAGCTCGGTACCCATGGCATTGGCATAACTGATCAGACCCTCAAAGGTTGGATCGGGGCAGACCACAGAACCGGGTTCGAGACTGGCCATCAAACCACCCACGCGCAGTAGTTCGCCGGATCCCGAACCCACTGCAATCGATTCAGTTGGCACATCTTCGAGCTCTGACATCAGGCGTCTAAGATCGCTGCTGACATCCATATATTTGTTCGCATCGGGCAAGGCCTCGGCAATAGCCTCGAGCGCAAGCTGTGAAGGACCGTAAGGGTTTTCGTTAACGCTGGCTCGGATGATGTAGTCAGGTCTCGGCGAGTCGGCCCGAGCCTTGTTCATGAAGTTGATGGCCGCGGTCCGAGGTGTTTCCGGGCTGCCACGCAAAAACCCGGCGCCGAGGCATGCTGCACCACCCAGCAAAAGTCTACGCCTGGCGATCAAACCATTCATTAGCTGTACTCCACCGATTCAGCTGATTGTCAGCACCACGCCGCTGGGCCGGATACACAGGCGTGCTGCTAGATTGCCGGGGTATTGCATGTGCAAAAGCTTGCCCCGGAAAAGCAAACCGATCAATACTGCCAGCGTCGAGATGGCGTCATTTCTGCGGGAATGTTCCGGTGGCGCGATCGCGATGGAGAAGAACGATGCTTCTGATCCACACGAATGAGCCGATGGTAAGCACCGATATCCGGCTTCGTGTCACGCTGTTCGGCACCTTCCGGCTCACTTTGGCCGGCGGTGAAGAGGTGGAAATCACCGGCAAGCGCGCGAGGGCGGTTCTGGCAATTCTTTGTCTCACCCCGGGTGTCGCCGTCGAGCGTGCGCTGTTGTGCGAGCTGTTGTGGCATGGGCGGTTCCAGGCACAGGCCCGGGCCAGCCTGCGTCAGACATTGCTGGGGCTGAAGAAGCAGCTGGCGCCGCTCCAGCTGGATTTCTTCGAGATCACCCGCGAGAGCGTCGCGGTCAACCAGGCGATGGTGTGCTCGGATCTGGCAGAACTGGAATCGGTGCTGGCGGGCGGGCTGCAATCCCAGGCGAGTGAAATGCTAGTCCAGATCGGCGGCAAGGCGCTGCTCGGCAGGCTCGATTTCGGCAAGCCCTTCGAGCAGTGGCTGGCTGCCCGCCGCGCACAGGTCGAGCAACGACTCAAGCATGCTGTCGAAGCAGCGCTGGCCGATCTGCAGCGCTGTGGAGAAGAACAGGAACACGCGCGGCTGCTCGATGCCTGGGGGCTTCGTCTTCCGGCGGCCGCGGTAAGCGTGGACGAGACGAGGACCCGGATCGGCATCCTGCCGTTTCAGGCGAGTGTGCCGGGACAGCGCCGCACGCCTGCGAGCAAGTCAGCCTTCGATCTCTACCTGCAGGGCCGGGCTTTGACCATGCGCGCTATCGGCGACGGTGTGCTGGCCAGGGCGGTGGAACTGCTCGAGGCAGCGCTGGCGATCGACCCGGAGTTTGCGGACGGCTGGACTGCACTGGCCGAAGCGCGTGCCTGCATGGCTGTCTACACACCGTGTCTCGACCGGCTCGAACAATCGCGGCGCATGGCTGAATGCGCCCGAAAAGCCATCGAACTGGATCCTGGCCAAGGCCATGCGCGCGCCTTACTGGGCATTCATCGCTGGACCGAGAACGATCCGGTCGGCGCGCTGGATCTGGCGCATGAGGCCTATCGCCTGGAACCTGACAATCCTGACGTTGTGCTGCGCTTGGGCTCGTTCCTGCTCTACATCGGCCACACCCGCGAGGCATTGCCATACATCGAAGCCGCGATCGACCTGGATCCGGTCAACGGGCGCAGTTTCGCCATACTATGTGTCGCTCGCCTCAATTTGGGCCACATAGATGCTGCCATCGCGGCTGGCCAGCGTATGGTGGATCTTGGGCTGCCGTCGATGTGGCTGGCGGTTGCCACAGCAGCCTCCGGCAATCACGACCTGGCGGTGGAGCAGTACCGGCAGACGCGCTTGCTCATGAACACCGTGATCTTTCCGCCGGCAGGCACCAAGGCGCTCAGCGGGCCGGCGCTGAAAGCCTACTGGCAGGTCGCCGCCAAGGGCGTGTGCAGCGGTGGGGCGGTGCATCGAGCGGTGTACTGCACGCTGCTCGACTATCTCCACACCACGTTGCCTGATGGCGGCGATACCAGCATCGTCGCTCCGGCCATCTGGATGGG
Source organism: Gammaproteobacteria bacterium (assembly GCA_041745895.1). Lineage (GTDB taxonomy): Bacteria > Pseudomonadota > Gammaproteobacteria > Steroidobacterales > PWYM01 > PWYM01. The sequence goes on along the minus strand of JBGTIC010000173.1, from coordinate 19,529 downwards.
CTATGCCAAGATGGTCTTCAAGACCCTGGGTACGCAGATCACTCCGGCGAACATGTACTGCCTGATGTCGATTTGGGCCGATATCGAGCCGATTCGGCAGATTCGGCTTGATCGGGAGTTCATGCCCTTTGCCGAACGCATCGGCATGCTTGCGGCCTGGGAAAAATATGGCTGGCCGGATCTGCTGCCGGCCCCGAATTCCCGAACGTCGACATCGTAAGCCTCGCTGCCTTCAACCCCGGCTGACGCAGAAATGACGATAGTTTGACGCTGAAGTCATTGTGCGGCAGGCCACCTTCTGTTCTGCTGCGTTGACGGTCTTGCGTGATTCACCGGTCTTTCATCGCGTGGCGCGCTCAAACCCGCACCAGGGGAAATCACCATGAAAAAAATCATTGGAGCCATGCTCTTACTTGTCGCTTCCGCCAGCCATGCCGGTCATCTCGACGTGATCAGCTACACCTTGAGTGAGGACTGCACGATGGAGAAGCACTTCGAAATCGTCAACGACTTCAACGCCTGGGCTGAAGCCTACGGTTACCAGGCCGAGATTGCCGTGCCCACTTTCCACTCGAACCTGGCAACACTCTATTGGCTCGGTCGCAGCGCCAATTCCGAAACTTTCGGCAAAGCGATCGACGCATGGGAATCCGCGTTGGGAGACGCCAGCAGCGTGCCGGCCCGACTCAATGCCCGCTTCCGCGAATGCTCGATCAACCATACGCGTCACGCCTACACGACGTTTCCGTAAGCGACCCACTATTTCACGAATCAGAAGGGCCGGCATTGGTGCCGGCCTTTTTTTTTTCCAAGCCCAATAACGCAGAAATGACGAAGTATTGACGCTGGAGACATTGCTCGGTGTGCTGCTTCGCGCGCAAGCTTTCGCACAGACCGCCACGGATGAAACACATCGAACCCTTGCAAGCTGGAGAACGCGATATGCAGAAAAGGGTGTTGATCACCGGAGCCAGCAAGGGCATCGGACTCGCAACCGCGCTGGCCTTCGCCCGTGCGGGCCATCGCGTCGCCGCCGGAATGCGCAATCCTGCCCAGGCATCCGAGCTTGGTGAGATCGCGGCACGGGAAAACATCGACATCACGACTGAAGTCATGGATGTCGACGACGACGGGTCGGTTACGCGCGCCATCGAAAGGGTGGAACAGCAGATGGGCGCGATCGACGTGCTGGTCAACAACGCCGGCATAGAGCGCATCGGCGCAATCGAAAATGTGTCGGTGGATGACATTCGCGCCGTAATGGAGACCAACTACTTCGGCGCGGCGAGATGCATCAAGGCCGTGCTGCCTGGCATGCGGGAAAGGCGCAGCGGTTGCATAGTCAACGTGACCTCCATCTCCGGCCGCCTGGCCGGTTCGCCGATGGGCCCCTATGCCGCCTCCAAGTTCGCGCTCGAAGCCCTGTCCGAATGTCTGGCGCAGGAGGTCAAGCCCTACAACGTGCGGGTATTGGTGGTTGAGCCCGGGATCATCGACACCTCGATGGCGGCCAGAATCAGCGCAGATTCCGAGGAGCCCAGCTACCCGCACCGCAATCGCATGGCCGCCCTGTTCAGAAGCTCGTTGCAGCATCCAACTCCGCCATCGCTGGTCGCCGACAAGATCGTCGAGATCGCTTCCGGCGACACGAGGCAACTGAGACACCCGGTCGGGCCGGACGCCGCGCCATTCATCGCCTGGCGTCAGGCGATGAGCGACGAAGAATGGGTGGACTGGGGTGCGCTGGATGATGACACCTGGTACGCGGCGATCCAGGCCGACTTCGGGCTGGACGCGCGGCCGAAGCCATGAGCGAGCGGCGGCCAACCACCGCCGAAGTCGCCGCCGACTACACCCATCATTTGTTCAGGAAGGAGGCACATCCAGAAAGAGCAGACTAGCGTGATAAAGCAGTCTGAAGATTCAACCGTTCAAACCCTCGAGAGGAACTGTTATGTATCGTTCAAATCTCATGCGCGCGAGCGCAGTTTTTATCGCTATTTTTCTGGGCGTGAGCATTGCCGCGCCTGCTGCAGCCCAATTGAAAGTCTGGGAAGACTACGACATCTCTGATGCCGCCTGGACTGTCACGATGATCAAGATCGATCCGGGCGCTCAGGATATCTATCTGGAAGGGTTGAAGTCGACCTGGGTCGCGGCGAACGAGGTGGCCAAATCTCTGGGCCATGTCGAAGACTATGCGATCTATGCGAACCAGTCCGTCGCGCACGGTGCGTTTGATCTTCTCTTGGTGATCAAGTTTCCAAGCACGGCGGCCATGGCTCCAAGCCGCGAACGGTATAACGAGTTCATGGAAGCCTGGGGCAACGAAAACCAGGCTGCCAGCAACAAAACCGTTCTCGAGCTGTACAACCAGATTCGGGAAATCCAGGGCGAGTACATGGTTCGAGAAATCACGCTGAAGTAATCCGCAAGTCTGCTGTGCTGCAAGGGAGTTGTGTCCTTGCAGCGCAGTTCGACCTTCCTGGCCACTTCTTTATTCACAGGTCCGGTTTCTTCTGCCCATGCTCAATGACAGCCCGCCCATTCCGCCGGACGTGACCTCTATTGCCAACGATTTCACTGCGCTTTGGCTGGCTGGGGATTTCCGGGGTGCTGGCGAGAAATACTGGGCTGACGATGTGGTGAGTATCGAACCCGGCGCCAAGCCTGGTTGGCCTGGCGGCGTTTGCCGCGGCATCGAGGCGGTGCGCACCCGAAAACTGCAATGGTTGACAACCCACGCGATCGAGGACCTGAGCCTGGACGGGCCGTTTGTCACCGGTGATCACTTCGCGCTGTTCGTTGACATGCTGATCGTTCACGCCGGCCGGCGCACGCCGCACAGTCAGATCGCGGTCTTTGCCGTTCGCGACGGCAAGATTGTCGAAGAGCGCTATTTCCATGAGTAACACACGCTACCTGACAACAAACTGAGGAGAGCCAAATGACTGCTTCCCCGAGGGCCCTTGCCCACGTGGTCTACCGCACCCGTCGCTTCGCCGAGATGCTGGACTGGTATCGCACTGTGTTCGGCGCCAAGGTTCAACACCGAAACCCTGCAATGGCCTTTCTGACTTTCGACGATGAACACCATCGTTTCGCGTTTCTCGACCTGTCCGTGGTCGATCCGGATGGATCCGAACCGGATGTGAAGATCTATGTCGGCGTCGATCATCTGGCCTGGACGCTTGCCTCGCTCGACGATCTCTTCGCCAACTACGCCGAGTGCAAGGCCGGCGGCATCGAACCCTACTGGTGCGTCCACCACGGCTTGACGGTTTCGATGTACTACGCCGATCCCGACGGCAACCAGATGGAATTTCAGGTCAACGCATTCGACACTGCGCAAGAATGCAACGCCTATATTTCCGGCCCGCCTTTCGAAGCCAATCCGGTCGGCGTGGAGTTTGATCCTGAGGAGTGGCTGGCAGCCGTGCGTGACGGGGCCAGGCTCGATGACTTCCGGATCAGACTGGCCCACGAGCCAGTGTCGCCGATCCGCGGCGCAGTCAGCGCGCTTTTTTGACCGACTCCGAAACGCTGACCTCCGGATGAGACAAAGCCTATGGCCTTGACACTCGACAGTCACTCCGCCGCACCGACGGCGAAAGGGGACCGCTATGTCGTGATGGACGTACTTCGCGGCTTTGCGCTTTTCGGGGTGCTGCTGGTTAATATCTACGAGTTTGGCGGCGAGGATGTCCTCATTACCGCCGATCAACTGGCGGCCCTGCCGTCCGCAGCGCTCGACGAAAGGCTGACGTTCTGGTTATCGCTGTTTGTCTACGACAAGGCAAACACGCTCTTTGCCTTCCTGTTCGGGTTTGGCTTCTGGGTCCAGATGGAGCGTCTGGAAGCCCGTGGGGCACCGTTTCGTTCGATCTACCTCCGCCGCGCCGCCATTTTGCTGATCATTGGATGGGTCCACCTGCTGTGCCTGTTCGGTTGGGATATTCTGCACATCTACGGCATCGCGGCCTTCATCCTGTTCTTCTGCCGGAGGTTGCCAGATCGGGCCTTGCTGTGGATCGGAGTCCCGCTTCTTCTGTTCGCCCAGCCGTTCGTGACCTGGGTTTTCGAGTTCAGTGGAATCACCGGCTTCTTCGACAACTCCGGAACCGCGGAAGCCGAGCTGTTGGCCCGTCGGCCGCAGCGCAGTCGGGTGATTTCTTCACCTTCATCGCCCTTATGAATGCGGACTATTTCCGGTGGTTGCTGACCGGGGGGTTGCTCGGCTGGATTTTCTACGCCCTCGGACGGTTCTTCATGGGCGCCTGGGTCGCCCGCCAGGGCTGGATTCAAAACGCTTCTGACAACCTGTCCTTGTTTCGCCGCTGGCTTTGGCCATTGCTTATCCTCGGCCTGCTGCTGGAGAGCGCTCATTTGTTGACGGCCGATTGGCCTGAGAGCGTACTGTTCGGCCAAATGGAGCTGCTGCGAGTCGTCCTCCACGCCGTGGCAACGCCGCTGATCGCCGCAGGCTATGTCTGTGCGATTGTGCTCCTGTTCCATGGCCGGTCGCTGAGCTGGCTGGTAAAGCCTTTTGCGCTGGTCGGCCAGATGGCACTGACCGATTACCTGATGCAGAGCGTCGCCATCATTCTGATCCTGACATCCGTGGGGCCCGGGCTCGGGCTGGCCGGGAACGCAGGTATTTCGACGTTCCTGCCTCTGGTCGTGGCCTTTTTTGCCGCTCAGATCGTGTTCAGCCATTTCTGGATGAAGGCCTTTGCCTTCGGCCCGGCCGAATGGCTATGGCGCGCACTGACTTATGGAACCCGACCCCGGTTTCGGCGCACCGCACTGCTTGCCGATACCCCATGAAACGGAGAACGAACAATGACTGACCCAACCAATAACGACGATTCCCACCAGATAGCAGCCGTGATGCAGACCTACATCGAAGGCGGTCAAACCGGAAGCATCGATACCCTGCGCCCGATCTTCCATGAACTGGCCATCATCTGCGGCTACGTCGGTCCCGACCTGTTCGCGGGGCCGATCGAGATGTTTTATGACTGGCATGCCGACAACGGCCCTGCCGCCGAGCTGGCCGCCGGAGACATCCGGATCGATGTCGAAGGCAGCGCGGCTTCAGTGCGCGTCGAACTGGACAACTGGACCGGCCACCGCTTCACCGACTTTTTCACCCTGGTCAAGATCGACGGCCAATGGCAGATCATGAGCAAAGTGTTCTTCCTGCACCCGGAATGAAGATGGCGTCATGCTGCTTGGACGCGTAATGCTTGCCGACGCCGAGGCGGCGCTGGCTGCCGCGCTGCGGAAATAGAGGTGCGCCGCTGATCCTGCGCGGCTGATTTGATTCTTCCAGAGCAGGGGAATACCATATTTCTACCATAGTGGTTTCCAGGAATTGCCCTCATGAGCACATCCATCACCCTGAAAAACATTCCCGACCCGATCTACCAGCGCATCAAGCTGTCGGCGAAGCGCCACCACCGGAGCATGAATAACGAGATCATTGCCTGCCTCGAGCAGGTGCTCGCACCCCGACCGGTCGATATCGAGGCCCGACTGGACAGAGCCCGCAGGCTGCGCGAGCAGTTCGCCGGTCCGGCATTGAAGGTCGAGGATATCGCCGGCGCCATCGAGCGGGGGCGCGAGTGATTACCGTCGACACCAATGTGATCGCCTACCTCTACCTGCCGGGCGACCGCACGGCGGCGGCCGAGGCCTTGCTGCGCTCCGATTCGGAGTGGTCTGCACCGTTGCTATGGCGCAGTGAGCTGCGCAACGTGCTGGCCACCCAGACTCGTGCCCAGCGGCTCGATCTGGCCAGCGCTCAGTCCATCCAGACCGAGGCGGAACAGTTGCTTCATGGGCGCGAATTTGCCGTCGACTCCGCCGAGGTACTTCGCCTGGCGGCTGAATCTGGCTGTTCGGCTTACGATTGCGAATTTGTCACCCTTGCCGACTATCTAGATGTACCGCTTTACAGCGCGGATCGGCGATTGGTTGAACACTTTCCGCGCCGCGCGCGCCTCTTGGGCAAGTGACCGATAAGCTTCGTCGCCGAACTCAAGCGCCGCAACGTCATCCGCGTGGCGCTGTTCTACATCGTCTCGGCCTGGCCGCTCGCCGATCGCACTGAATCAATCGTTCACACAGGAGTCGTCCGATGTCGGACATGAAGGACAAGGTTGCACTCATCACCGGAGCGAGCAGCGGCATCGGCCGCGCCACCGCCGAGCTTTTTGCAGCGAAAGGCGCCAGGGTGGTGGTCGCGGCCAGGCGGCAGGAAGAGCTCGACTCGCTGACAACCAGGATTGAGTCTCGTGGGGGAACGGCCAGCGCGATCAAAACGGATGTGTCGCAAGACGCGGACGTCGAGCGAATGGTAGCGCACACAATCGACACATTCGGCCGCCTCGACTACGCCGTCAACAATGCCGGTATCGAGGGGCGGTTTGCCGGAATTACGGAGCTGAGTGAGGCCGACTGGGACCAGGTGCTGGGTATCAACCTCAAGGGTATCTTTCTGGGCATGCAGCACCAGGCTCGAGCCATGCTTGCCGCCGGCAATGGTGGTGCCATCGTCAACGTCGGCTCGGTCAATTCTTTCCTCGGTTTCGCCACGGGGGCAGCCTACTGCACCTCCAAGCACGGACTGATCGGCCTGACCACCAGCGTATCGGCGGAGCTGGCATCGCAGGGCATCCGCGTCAACCTGATCTGTCCGGGGATAATCGACACCCCGATGCATCGGCGCCTGCGACAGGAGATCGGCGACGAGATCTACGACCAGGGCGTCCTGCCCAGCGTGCATTTGAAGCGCGCCGGCCAGCCGGAAGAGATCGCCCGGGCGATCGTCTTTCTGTGCTCGGATGAGGCCAGTTACATCACCGGCACCACGCTGACACCCGATGGGGGCCTGACGCTGACGGTTTGAGCTGGACTCCGGGACTCAACCAGCACATAAGGAACACGACCATGAAACGAATCTGTCTTGCTTTCTTCGCCCTCGCCCTCGGGTATTCCGTTCATGCCGACACTTCCGGGTCGGCAGAGCCCCGCGCAGGGGTCGAGAATTCCCAGTCCTATGAGCAGGTGGCGTTTTTCCCAGCCGATCGATCCCTGGTGCGCCCCGAAGACGGCGTCATGCTGGCCGACGGCACGCTGCTGATTGCCGACCAGGTGCATGGCCTGGTGGCACTTGATCCGGAGGGAGCGAAGCGGCCTTTCGGTGATTTCGCGGCGGCCGGCTACGTGCACGAACCGCCCGCCCGCAGCGCCGGCCCGAATGGCGTGGCCATGGAACCGGACGGGATTCACGTCCTGGTGGCCGATATCCTGACCGGAGCCATTTACCGGATCAATACCGAAACCGAGCAGGTGGTTCAAATTCACCAGCATGAATTCGGCGCCAATTCGGCCCGGCGTGACAGCAGCGGCGCGGTCTGGTTTACCCAGTCGACGCGCAACCGCGGTCCCGATTCCGAGGCCCGGATGTTTGCCGCGGTCGACGAGGGCCCGCTCGATGGCGCGCTGTTCCGCCTGCCGCCGCCGGCCGACGGCAGCACCGTATCGGTGGCCGAACTCAAGCTCTCCGGCCTGGCGTTTGCCAATGGCGTGGCCATCGATGAGTCTCGCGGCGTGCTGTATGTCGCCGAGACGATGGCCAACCGGATCGTCGGCTACCGGCTTTCGGTCACCGACGGCAGCTTGTCAGAAGGACGGGTGGTGGCCGAGTTGCCGACTCCGGACAACATCGAACTCGATACCTCGGGGCGCCTGTGGGTCGCCTCACCGATCGCCAACGCCCTGCTGGTCGTCGATCCCGATTCGGGTGGATGGTCAACCGCTTTCCATCCGAAAACTGCAGAACACAAGCAAGTCATTGTCGAGTGGCAGCGCCGCACCCAAAGCGGCGAGTCGCGCCTGGAACTGTTCGGCCCGGACATGTGGTCGCCGCTGCCCGGCCTGCTGACCGGCCTGATCCTGACCAGCGAAGGCGGGCCGATCTACCTGACCGGACTCGGCGACACGCTGGTGAAACTGGAGCGCATTGATGAGTGATGGAATCAAAGCGGGCCGGGTAAATCAGGCTTTGCTTCATCCGTCGTGGAGCCTGTCGACGACTCGGCTCAGGGTCAGCTCGTCAAATGAACGATATCGAACACGCCGAATATCCTGAAATCGCGCCAGTCCGTGGTTGCGATGCGATTGATGCCCGCGCTGTGATAGTTTGCGGCCAGTAGGGTATCGAGAACGCGCTTGCGCCCCAAGCGATGGCGCTGCATCCAGTCAATGAAAATTGGCATCGAATGCTGGGACGGTTCGACGATGCGACACTCGCGTGCGTGCGACCACTGGCTGCAAATCCCCAGCGCGTCGTCCATTTCAAGAGGCTGGGAGAAACGTCGAGGATCAGTCACGACGTGGGCAAATTCTCCCAGCACCTGCGCGCAGATCGCCACACTGGATTCCACCCCTCGGATGTCGGTGTCAAACAACTCCAGACATGCCGCATGGGCGGGATGCTCGCGGATCGTCAGGCCGACCAGAAAGCTGGTATCCAGCCCGATCACGAATCATGATCCAGCATTTCATCGAGCAGATCATCGGCGAGGGTCAGCGAACGCAGCACCCGGCCGGCCGAGCGCGGCCGGAATCCGGTCAGGTCACCGACCGGGTGCAGGCGTTCGCGTCGATAAAACTCCATGGCCTCGCGGATCAGTTCCGAGGTAGGCCGGCCTGCTGATTTGGAAGCGGCCTGGAACTCCGCGTAGATAGGCTCAGATACATTAATTGTAATGGTCTTCATAAATTGAATTTAATGTATGTCTCGTCATATCGCAAGGAGTAAAGACCATGGATCTGGAACTCACCGGTAAGGTCGCGCTGGTCACCGGTGCCAGTCGCGGTATCGGTCGGGCCATCGCCGAAGGGCTGGCCGCCGAAGGCGCCCGGCTCGTGATCGCAGCGCGCGGGACTGAGGCGCTGGATGAGGCCAAACGCGCGCTGGAAGCCACCGGTGCGCAAGTTTTGGCGGTACCGACCGACGTTGGCGATGACGCGAGTGTGGAAACGCTGGTGGCCAAAGCCTGCGAGCGCTTCGGAACGATCGATATTCTCATCAGCAACGCCTCGGCGCTGGCCGTGGCGGGAGACCGGGCGAGCTGGGACGCCAGCCTGAACGTGGACGTGATGGGTGCCGTGCGTCTGGTGGAGGCCGTGTTGCCGATGATGCGCGCCGAAGGCGGCGGGTCGATACTGCTCGTATCCTCGGTGTCGGCGATCGAAGCGGCGCCCATGCCGGACTTTGGCTACACCGCCGCCAAGGCGGCCCTGAATGCGTTTGCCAAGAAGCTGGCAGTGGTCGAGGGCGCGCATGGCATCAGGGCGAATGCCCTGCTGCCGGGTTCGACCGAGTTTCCAGGCGGCGGTTGGGAGATGATCCGCCAGCACCAGCCCTCGATGTACGAGATGGTTCGGCAGAGCATACCGGCGGGACGGCTGGGAACACCGAAGGAAATCGCCGATGCCGCGGTGTGGCTGGTCTCACCACGGGCCGGGTGGGTCAACGGTACTGCGCTGGTCGTGGATGGTGGGCAGTCGAAGGCGATCCGCTGAACGGGGGTGTTGTCGCAACTGATGCGAGCAGTTTCACATATCCCTGCGGGAGGAGACTCAGACGTGCTGCATGGCGCCGCCATCGGCATAGATGCCGTGGCCGGTGACGAAGGCCGAATCCTCGGACGCCAGGAACAGCACCACCCGTGCGATGTCCTCGGGCTGGCCCAGACGCTTGAGCGCAGCCTTCTCGATCCAGTAATCGCGGAATTCCTGCTGCTGCGCGAACAGCTCGCGCGTGATGCCGGTGAGAATCGATCCCGGCTGAACGTAATTGACGGTGATGCCCAGGGGGCCGAGTTCCGTGGCCATGCTTTTGCTCAATCCGGCCACCGCGTGTTTTGAGGCGGCATAGGCGCTGAGGGTCTCGCCGCCAAAATCCGACATCACTGAGCCCGTGTTGATGATGCGCGCCTGGTTGCTGTCGCGCAGCAGCGGCACGGCGGCGCGACTGAGCCGGAAGATGGCAGTGACGTTGACCTCGAAGGTGTGGCGGAAAACCTCGTCGGTGGTGTCCATCAGTGTGGCCATCGGGCACACGCCTGCATTGTTGAACAGGATGTCCAGGCCGCCAAGTTCAGTCTGCGCCGCGGCGATGATGCGTGCGGGTCCGTCATCGGCGGCGATGTCCTGGCCCAGCGCGAACGCGCCGTCAAGACCCTTGGTTGCCGCTTCGAGTTTCGCGCCAGGCAGATCCACCGCAAGCACCTTCGCACCCTGTGCACAAAAAAGCTTCACCGTGGCCAGTCCGATGCCATCGGCTGCACCCGTGATGATGGCCTTGCGGCCTGCGAGTCTGTTCATCCCATTCACTCCTGCTCGCCTGCTGCCATGCTCAGCGCAGAACCCGCACCGGATCGGCGCCATCCCAGTCGATCGAGGCGCGCTTGATCATTGCAAAACCTGCGTCCAGTGCTGGGCTGATCTGGATGATCTCGACCATGCCGCCGGGATGGAAGTCGGTCTCGACATAGGCAAACTCGGTGCCGTTCGCGGCGCGCCCATCCTGTATCGGCCGGACATCACGCCTCGCCAATGCCTCGAGATCCCGCGCAAGATCATCCGTGAGCACACCGACATGCTGCAGGCCCTTGTGGCCGCGCGCGGTGAACTCGGAATAGATCGACGGGGCATTGTTGAGGGGCCGGATCAGTTCGATCTGCATATCCCCCCAGTAGCCGATCGCCATGCTCATCTGGATCGGGCTGTCCTTGCCGCGGAAACGGATGGTGTCGAATGCCACACTGGGAAACACGAAGAACGGGCCGACCCCCAGCCGGGTGGCCCAGTGCATGGCGGCGGCTTCGAGGTCATCGACCAGATAGCCGTTCTGCATGATCGGGCCAAGTATCGCGGTCATCTGAATTCAATCCCCGGTGCAGGCGCGCAGGCCTGACTGCGTGCCGCCCACTGAATGCCCCTGCGCAGCAGCTCCCGGTATTGGGGCGTCTCCCAGGAGCAGCGCTCGATGTTCGGGTACTCCTCGACCAGCGGTTGCATATCCCACTTGCCCCGGCAATGGCCAAGCGTGAGGTAGAGCACTTCGCCCTTGCCGGTGCGCTTGAGGTACATCACCGGTCGCGGTTCGTCGGAAAACCAGTCTTCCTCGACGAAACCCTTCTGCGCCTTGCCATTGTAGTAGCAGTGCAGCAGGATTTCGTCGGGATCGTGCAACTCGGAGAGATAAAGCTCATCCGAGGTACGGAATGTGCCGATACCCGCCACCAGCGGATGATCAGGCTGTGTGGGGATTACGTCGAATTCCATGATCGGCGGATGGGCGATGAACTGGCTGCCGAGCAGCTTCATGAACTCAGGCGCGGTGCGTGGTGCTGCGACCTTGCCCCTGGGTGTCCATTCGATGATCGAGTTGGTGCCATGCAGTGCAAACCACCGGGCGCCGCCTGCAATGTAATCCTTGAGGAAGCGCTGCTGGGCTTCCGTGGGCAGCACATCGACGGCGAAACTTACAAGGAAGTCGGCGCGAGCAATGGTGTCGGTGTCCGCGTAGTTCTCGCCGACGCGAATGCGCAGCCGCTCATCGTCGTTGAGCAGCTTCAGCAGTTCCAGGCGCACGTAATCGAGATCGTGGTACAGGCCTCCCACAACCAGGTAGCCGTCGATGCGCTGTCCCTTGCCCGCCATCCCCGTGCTCCCGTGCAGGCGGCTGCTCATGAGCGCCGGCGAGCCTGCGAAAACCCGTTCGGTGCCGACTTAAAGCGTGCCGACAAGCTTGGCGTCGTTGAGGCGGTAGAGGATGCCCATCTCGGAGGACTCGAAGATTTCCAGGCGTCCGGAAAGAATTACGGGGTCGTAGCTGAAGCGGATGCCTTCAGGGCTCATGATCTCCGCCACACTGGCCGGACCACCCATGAAATGGAAGAAGCAGTGGGGCGGCTGGGAGGAAATCACGAAATGCTTCTGTTGCTCGCTGTTTTCCAGCGGCGTCATGAACCCCGCGATCCGGACCTCCTTGCCATTCAGTTCGCGGATCCTGCTGGGAAAGCGCGCAGTCAGTGCGTAGTCCTTGTAATCGACCTCGACGCTGGTCAGATCCTTCCAGGAAATCACACCCTCGAGTTCCGGGACCGACATCGCCGCGGCATAGGCCTCGAAGTCATCAACCGGGGGCTCTTCGACCCGGAACGTCAGGCTCTGGCTGACGCCGCTGCCCGATACTGCGATCACATCCTCACCGAGCTTCTCGGCGATCACCATGACTTCGGTCTTGCCATCGGCCCCGGTAATTGGCTCATGTTCGACAATCATATTGCCGCTGGCGGAGGATGCCTGCAGGCGTTCGTTGGCCAGCGGCTGGCCGTCGGGATCGGTGACCAGCACGCTGAGGTACACCAGATCCCCCTGATAGGCCTGACCCGGCTCCGTGGCACCAAATCCGACCGCGAACTGCCACTCTACCTGCATGTTGACCTGAGGCGCATCGGCTGCCGGCAAAGTGGTGCCCGGCACCAGCCAGAGAAGCGCCAGCGTCGGCAGAAGACTTGCCATTCTCAGAGATTTCATCAGCGTGTCCTCGCGAGCGTCCGTGCAATATCGGTGCGGTAGGCCGCCCATGCGGGCAGCAGGGCGGCCAGTACACCCACCAGCAGCATGAGTGCGAACAACGCCGCCTCCTCAGTATAGAACACCCGGCCGGTGATCCCCATTTCGCCAGCCTGGCGCAGCGTCTGGCCCAGCAGCTCGGCAATCGTATGACCCAGCAGCAGACCCAGAAGTGCCCCGGCAGCGGCCAGGATCAATCCTTCCAGCAGCACATGTGACATCACATGCGCCCGCGAGGCGCCCAGGCTGCGCATCACCGCGAGATCCCACTGACGTGTCTTCAACGCCGTATACAGGGCGATGAACAGGCCCAGGCCGGCGGTCACGATCAGCAGTATGCCGAAGCCACGCACCGTCGCCAGGCCGATGCCGACGAAGCCCAGCAGCCGCGCGGTCTCGTAGGCGGGCGCCGCGGCGGTCAGGTCCGGCCCTGAATTAATCAGCCGCGGCAGCGTCACCGCGGCCAGCGGACTGCGGAATCTCAACAGCATCGCCGTGATCTGCCGATCCGCGTTTTCATCTGCGACCGGATCGTGGTCGTGCTGCGCATGACCCTCGTCGTGGTCGTGGTCGTGGTCGTGGTCGTGGTCGTGGTCGTGTTGTTGGTCGTCGTGCTGCGCATGGCCCTCGTCGTGGTCGTGATCGTGATCGTGATCGTGATCGTGATCGTGGTCCATCTCATGGATGTCCCAGACGCTCTCCACGCTGGTCAGGACCAGGCGATCCAGTACGCCCCCGGTCGGCTCGAGCACGCCCACGACGGTGTAGGGCGCATAGTCGTGTGCATGCGTGCCGCCTTCCAGTCCGTGCACGCCGATGAACTGACGGCCCGGGATCAGGTTGCGTTCCGCCGCCACGGTCGCGCCGAGCACGGTTTCCATGGAACGGGCCCACAGCCGGCCACTCGCGAGTGCCGCCCCGAAGTGCTGTGGATAAGCATGCGTGGTGCCGACGATACGAAAGCCGGCATAGCTGTCACCCAGCGCCAGCGGAATGGCCTCGGCGATCAGCGGATGGGCTTCCCAGCGCAGCGCCGAAGCCAGCGGAATATTCCCCGTGGGTACGTCCAGGTGATAGACCGACGAGAGGATGATCTGTATCGGACTGCCCTTGGCGCCGAGCACCAGGTCGATACCGCGCGCATCGCGAGAAAGACCGTCTTCGAGCTGACGGCCCACCAGCAACAGCACCGTGATCGTGGCCACGCCCAGTGCAAGCAGCACCACGTTGAGTCCGGCGGTCAGCGGCTGGGCGCGCAGGTAGGCCAAGCTCAGACGAAACAGGTTCATGCCGCAAGCTCCAGCCGCAGGTCGAAGGCATCGCGGATTCGCCGGTCGTGCGTGGCCACGATGAGGCTGGCGCCGCTGCGTGAGGCCTCGGTCTGCAGCAGACTCAAGACCTCGCGGGTATTGTCGTCATCGAGGTTTGAGGTCGGCTCATCGGCCAGAATGACCGGCGGTGAATTTATCACCGCGCGGGCCAGCGCCACGCGCTGCGCCTGGCCGAAGCTCAGGTCGTCGGGCCGCGCATGCGCACGCTGCGCCACGCCGAGTCGCTCCAGCAGTTCACTCACCCGCGCACGGTCGCGTGGCATGCCTGCCAGTCCCTGGGCCAGAAGCAGATTGTCCTCTACGCTCAACGCCGGCAGCAGGTGCAGTCGCTGAAACACCAGGCCGACATGCCGACCGCGAAAACGGTCGAGCGCCGCGCCTGACAGCGCGTCCACGCGCTGACCCGCAAGTTCAACGTGACCGCTGACAGGCCTCAGCAGGCCCGCTATCAGGTGCAGCAACGTGCTTTTGCCGCAGCCTGAAGGGCCCAGGAGCAGACAGTGCTGGCCGGCGGCAACTTCACAGTCGGGAAATGCCAGCAGCTGACCGTCGCCGTAGTCGAAGCTCAGCGCCATCAGGCGCAGTACGGGGGGCGGGGCGTGAGAAGTCGCGTTCATCAATTGGCCTTGGTGAAGCAATCGTGGAAATTCCACGAGCCATTGGTATAATATAACACCTCATCCAAGCCTCGCGTCCGCGCTGGCGCCCGCCCGGAGTCGTTAGTATGAAGCATGCCGCCACCAACGAAGCCTTTCCGGATGCCGGTCATGACCACGGCGAGTGCATCAGCGCGGCGCTGGCCGCCGCGGAGGATACCTGCCATCGGGAAGGTCTGCGCCTGACGCCGATTCGCCGACGGGTACTGGAGCTGGTGTGGCAGAACCATCGCCCGGTCGGGGCCTACGATCTGCTCGACCAGCTCAGCCGCGACGGCAAGCGCGCGATGCCGCCCACCGTATATCGGGCACTGGAGTTTCTGCAGAGCGCGGGGCTGGTGCACCGGATTGCAACGCTCAATGCATTCGTCGGCTGCTCCCACCCGCGTCACGTGCACCAATGTCAGTTTCTGATCTGCAGTGATTGTCGCACCGTGGTCGAACTCGAATCCGAGCAGATCGGGCGTTCGCTGAAGCGCGAAGCTGCAGCGCTCGGCTTTCAGGTGCGAGCGCAGAACGTCGAGCTGACCGGGCTGTGCCCGGAATGTCATTCCACCCATTGACAGCTTTGCCGGGGCGCGGGATCGCCTCCGTTGCAACGAGAACTCCATGGTCGCCATTGCCCGTCAACTCGATCGCGTCGCGATATTTCTCTCCGGCCTGTGCCTGCTGCACTGCCTGCTGCTGCCCGTGGTGATCGCGCTTTTTCCATTGATGTCGATCGGCTTTGGCGGCGATGAGCATCTCCATGAACTGTTGCTGTGGTTCGTACTGCCCGTAAGCACCATCGGTCTTGCGCTGGGCTGGCGTCACCATCGCTCGACCGGTGCGCTGGCGCTGGGCGTGTTGGCCATGGCGATCCTGGCGCTGGCGGCCACCTGGGGCCACGACAATCTCCCCGAGATCTGGGAGATCGCGCTGACCGTGCTTGGCAGCCTGATGCTGGCCGGCGCGCATCTGCAGAACTTCCGTCATCTGCGTCAGTGCCCCGCCACGTCGCACTAGCCGGCACTTCGGTTTTCCGTGCTGTCACCGCGTGTCCGACGCACGGTAAACTGCGGCGCTGCCGGAAAATCGGCCAGTCAGGAGTGGGTGCATGGATGAACGTGCCAAGGATCAGGTCATTATCGTCGGCGCGGGACCGGTGGGGCTGGTGGCAGCGTTGCGCCTGGCAGAGCAGGGTATTGCAGTCGCACTGATCGAACGCGAAGCGGCGCTGCAGCATGATCTGCGCGCGAGTACGTTTCATCCGCCGACGCTGGAGATGCTCGACACGCTGGGCTTGAGCGCGCCGTTGATCGCCGATGGGCTGGAGGTGCCGACCTGGCAGGTGCGTCGCCACGAAACCCACGAGAAGGCAGAGTTCGATCTGTCCGTGATTGCCAGGGACACGCGCTATCCCTTCCGGTTGCAGTGTGAGCAATGGAAGCTTTGCGAGTTGGCCATGGCCAGGGTGCGCACGAGCGATGCCATCGAGTTGCACATGGGGCACACGCTCGAGTCGTTGAGTCAGGATGACGATGGCGTACGCGCGCATTGCCGCTCGGTCGACGGCGAGCCGCGCGAGATCAGGGGTCGCTACCTCATCGCCGCGGACGGCAGCCGCAGCACGGTCCGCGGGCTGCTCGAGCTACCCTTCGAGGGCCTGACCTATCCGGAAACCACCATCCTGGTCACCACGCACTTCGCCTTCGAGGAGCATCTGCCGGGACTTTCGCGCGTGAACTACGTGTGGATCAAGGGTGGCACCTTCAGCCTGCTGCGCTTGCCTGGACTGTGGCGCTGCAGTGTCTATGCGGCAGCCGGAGAGACCATCGAGCAGGCACTGGAGCCCGACCGCATTCAGGCCAAGCTCAGGCGCATCATTGCCTCGCAGGCGCACTTCGAGATCCTCGAGATCAGGCCCTACCGGATCCATCAGCGGATCATCGAGCACTACCGTATCGGGCGGGTGCTGATGGCCGGTGACGCCGCGCACATCAACAGTCCCAGCGGTGGCATGGGCATGAACTGCGGCGTGCACGATGCCTTCAACCTGACCGACAAGCTCGCGCGGATTTACCGGGGCGAAAGTGCGGCGCTGCTGGACCTCTACAGCCGCCAGCGTCAACCGATCGCCAAGGAGGAGATCCTCGGCCAGGCGCACCGCAATCGCACGCGCATGCTCGAACCTGACGAAGAAGAGCGCACGCGCACGCTGCGTGATCTGCAGGCCACGGTCGCCGATCCCGTGCGTGCCCGTGAATATTTGTTGCGCTCTTCAATGATCACCGGCCTGCGCAAGGCCGAAACCCTGCAATGAGACCGGCCGCCATGACTGCAGACGCACCCCGACCCCGCTATCCACAGCGCGACTACGGCAAGTTCGGTCGTATGGGTGTGCTCACGCCGCAGGCCAACCCGACGGTGGAGTCGGAGTTCCACGTGCTTCTGCCTCCGGGTGTGGCGATGCTCTGTGCGCGCCTGACCAGTCGCGCGGAGTCTCCGCGCGAGCGCCTGGTCGAATACATCGAGCGCCTGGGCGATTGCCTCGACACCTTCGATACCCTGCGCCCGGACGTGGTGGGGCTGGCCTGCACAGGCTCGGCCTACCTGGTCGGCCGCGAACGCGAGCAGGCGCTGCTGGCAGCACAGCAGGATCGATTGGGTTACCCGGTGGTCTCGGCAACGCAGGCCATCCATGAGGCGCTTCAGGCGATGGGCGCTCGGCGGCTGGCGGTGTTTGCGCCATACCCTGACTGGCTGCTCGAGGCCGGCCGCGCTTACTGGGCGTCGCTGGGTTATGAGATCGCCGCGCACGGGCGCATCGTCACGCGCTCGGCCGATACCCGCACGATCTATGAGCTTGGCAGCGAAGATGCGCGCTGCGTGCTGCGGGAGCTGAGACCCGCCGATGTGGACGTCGTGTTACTGTCGGGCACCGGCATGCCCAGTCTGCCCCTGGTGCTGGCCCATGAGGACTTTACCGACCGGCCCGTCGTCTCGTCGAACTGGTGCCTGGCCAGTGGCGCGCTTGCAGTGCTGGGACTTTCGCTGGATGGACAAGCCGTGGGTGAGCGTCTCGCCGCAGCGCGTTTCGGCGCAAGCGTCGCGTGATAACTTAGCGGCATGCTGAAACGCCGCGGTCTCTGAATGGAACACACGCTCGAAGATTTTCGTCGCAGACAGCCGGCCGAGCCGCGCGACCAGCGTGCGCGTCGGCTGCGTGATCTGCGCATCTCGGTCATGGATCGGTGCAATTTTCGCTGCCCGTATTGCATGCCGGCCGAGGTTTTTCATGAGCGCTTCCGCTTTCTGCGTTCGCCCGAACGGCTCGACTTCGAAGAAATCGCACGCCTGGCGCGGCTGTTCGTCGACCTGGGCGTGCGCAAGCTGCGCATCACCGGCGGCGAGCCGCTGCTGCGCCCGGCACTCACCGACCTGGTCGCGGACCTGGCGAGTATCGAGGGGGTCGAGGACCTTGCGCTCACCACCAATGGCGTGTTGCTGGAGCAGCATGCGGTGGGGCTGAAGGCAGCGGGGCTCAACCGCATTACCGTCAGCCTCGATTCACTCGATCCCCAGGTGTTTGCGCAGATGAGCGGCGGTCGGGGCAGTCTCGAACCCGTGCTGGCAGGCATCGAGGCTGCACGCGCGGTGGGCCTGTCGCCGATCAAGCTCAATGTCGTGGCCCAGCGCGGCGTCAACGACCACACGCTGCTGGATCTCGTCGAGCATTTCCGCGGTACCGGCGTGGTGGTGCGCTTCATCGAGTACATGGATGTCGGCACCAGCAACGCCTGGCGGCTCGAGGATGTCGTGCCCTCGGCGGAACTGATCGAGCGGATCAGTGAGCGCTGGCCCATGGTGAGCGTGGATGCTGAATATCGCGGGGAGGTGGCGACACGCTGGCGCTTCGCGGACGGTGGCGGCGAGCTTGGCTTCATCTCGTCGGTCACCCAGCCGTTCTGCGGAGACTGCAGCCGCGGGCGCCTTTCCTCGGACGGGCGTTTTTTCACCTGCCTGTTCGCAGCGGAAGGTGCCGATCTGAGGCAGCTGCTGCGCGGCGGTGTTGACGATGCGGGTCTGCGTGAAGCCATTGCGCAGATCTGGCGTGGTCGCAGCGATCGCTACAGCGAACTGCGCGCACAGGCAGGCGAGCGCGACCGGGTGGAGATGTTCTACATCGGCGGTTGAGTTCCGCTGCGGAGCCTGCCTGGCCAGCCCAGCCAGGTGCGCTTTCTAGCGCAGCTCGTCCTCGCCGGACGACGACGATCGGGGATTGGAGACGCGGTAGACCAGCACCACCACACCGCCAACCCAGGCCGCGACACCCAGTTCCGGCAGCCGCAGTGCGAAGAACAACGCCCCCAGCGCGAACCACGCCAGGGGCTGCCAGCGCGCCAGCACGATGGTGGCCACCGTGGCCGCCGCGCACACGAAAAACAGCAGCCATCCCTGCAGCATCCCTGAATCCTTCCCGATGAGCCGATCATCGCATTGTAGAGCCTGGGCCGCCGATGCGTCTGTGCCCGGCTGCCGCGCGCGTAACGACGCTGCTCAGCGCGGTGGCGCGGACTCGATGCGCTCGTCAGGGCCGATGCCGGCGAGTTCATAACCGCGCCGGAAGTCGCGGATGTGTTTGCCCATCCAGTCCCGCGCGCCCGCGGCGTCGCGTCGCTGCAGGGCGGTGATCAGCCGCTGCTGTGCACCGGTGATGCGATCACGCGCCTGGGGGACCCGGTCGATCATGCGTCGCAGGGTCGGACGCAGCAGACCGGTGAGCGGTTCTCCGGCCATCTCCAGGGCGCGGTTGCCCGAGGCGTTGCCCAGCAGCCGGAAAAAGCCCACGACCGTATCGACTGCCGCGTCCGCGGGCAGCGGACGGACACGAGCGACGGCC
>JBGTIC010000172.1:0-14144 GCA_041745895.1 Gammaproteobacteria bacterium | reverse complement strand
TCGATGCTCAGTCTGGTAGAACCGCAGAGTTCAGGTATCGGCGGCGGCGCCTTCATGCTGTATTTCGATGCAGCAAGCGACAGCATCACCGCATTTGACGGCCGTGAGGCCGCCCCTGCAGGTGCCACTCCGGACATGCTGCTCGATGATGCGGACCAACCGATGAGGTTTATCGATGCGATACTCGGCGGGCGCTCCACAGGTGTGCCCGGTGTCATGCCGATGCTCGGTGCTGCCCACGAGCGGCACGGAAATCTGGCATGGTCGACGCTCTTCGACGAGGTCATTGAAATCGCCGAACAGGGCTTCAGCGTACCCGAGCGCCTTGCGCGTTTCGCCAACAGCCGCTGGCCGCAAGCCGGTCAACCGGACGTGCGCGCACTGTTCACGGGTCCTGATGGCGGCATCGTGCAGGCAGGCGACACACTGCGAAATCCGGCGTTCGCCGCAACCCTGCGCAAGCTGGCCGCTGACGGTCCGACCGCATTGCATGCCCCACCGCTGTCGAGCGCCATCATCGCGCGTACCCATGCTGAGCCTTTGCCCGGGTCCCTGGCGCAGGCGGATTTTGCTGACTACCAGCCGCGCGTGGGTGAGCCTCTCTGCGGTGCCTACCTCGTCTACCTGGTGTGTGTGCCACCTCCGCCTTCCAGCGGCGTATCGCTGCTGCAGATGCTCTCGATCCTCGAGCGCACCGATATCGCCGAACGCGGCCCTGAAGATGCACAGGCATGGTTTCTTTTTGCCGAGGCAAGTCGATTGATGTATGCCGACCGGGATCAGTTCATCGCCGATCCGGCGTTCGTGGAAGTGCCCGTCGATGCCATGCGCGAACCTGGCTACGTCGCCGCACGCGCCGCGTTGATCGGCGATCGGGCCGGCGCGCAACCTCTGCATGGCAACCCGCCGGGCTTCATTCGCGGAGCTGATGCCACCGATGAGCGCACCGGCACAAGTCACTATGTGATCGTCGACACCGACGGCAACGTGGCGAGCAGCACCACCTCGGTGGAGTCGCTGTTCGGCTCCGGACGCGCCGTAGACGGATTTTTTCTGAACAACCAGCTCACGGATTTCTCGTTCCGCCCCACGCAGGATGGCAGGGACGTGGCCAATGCGATCGCCCCGGGCAAGCGCCCACGCTCATCGATGACGCCGGTGATCGTATTGGATGCCAACGGACAGCTGGTTGCCGCGCTGGGCTCGCCAGGCGGCTCGGCGATCCTGGTCTACAACGCCAAGGTTCTGGTGGCCATGCTGGCCTGGCAACTGCCGCTGCAGCAGGCGATCGACCTGCCGAATCTCGTCGCATTCGGCGAAAACTTCTATGGCGAGGCCACGAAGTTCTCACCCCGGCTGCTCGAAGAACTGGCCGCACTAGGCATCGAGGTCACTCCCGGCCGCGGTGAGGAATCCGGACTGCACGGCGTGGTGTTCCATGCCGATGGTCGGCTCGAAGGCGCAGCGGACCCGAGACGCGAAGGCGTATGGCGCGCTTTGCGGCAGCCGCAGTGAGGTAAAAGCCTGGCGCAGTGTGCGCTACTGGGCGTCTGGCTGCTGCTCCGGACTCGCCGCGACCACGGGCGGCTGCGCACACAGATGTGCATCGATCGACACCAGGGTCGGGTAGTCATCCAGCGGGCATTCGAAGCGTCTGGCGTTATACATCTGCGGCACCAGGCACACATCGGCGAGACTCCAGGCATCGCCGTGCAGATGTCTGTCCCCTGCTGAGTGAACCTGCGCAAGCTGCTCGAGCGCACGGAGTCCCTCGCCGACCCAGTGGCGATACCAGGCGTCGACCGCTGGCTGCGGTTGCTCCAGCGTGGTCTTGAGGTAGGCGAGCACCCGCAGATTGTTCAGCGGGTGAAGATCGCAAGCCACGACCTGCGCCATGGCACGCACCTGCGCGCGCGCCAGCGCATTGTCAGGCAGCAGTTTCGGGTCTGCATTGGTGGTTTCGTCGAGATACTCGATGATGGCCAGCGACTGCGCCAGCGGCATACCGTCGACCTCGAGTACCGGCAGCAGGCCTTGCGGGTTGAGCGCCAGAAAGCTGCTACTTCGATGCTCGCCGCCATTGCGCCGGAAATGTATGGGCACGCTGTCGTAGGCAAGGCCCTTGAGGTTGAGGGCAATGCGCACGCGATACGCTGCCGAGCTGCGAAAAAATGTGTAGAGCTTCATTGTGCGTCTCCCAGGATGACTGCATCCAGTGCCATTACCCCGTCGGCTACGCAGCGCAAGGGATTGATATCCATTTCCCGAATCGCCTCGTGTGCAAGCATGAGACCACCCAGCGCAGTCAACGCCTTTGCGACCTGCACCCGGGATACCGCAGGCTGACCACGCCAGCCGTCCAGCAGCGCCTGGCCCTGCAGCTCAGCGAGCATCTCCAACGCATCAGCCTCGTCGATGGGTGCCAGCCGCATCGCCACATCGCGCAGCGCCTCGGCCGCAGTCCCGCCCAGACCTACAATCAGGACAGGACCGAACGCCGGGTCACGGAAGGCACCGACGATCAAATCCACGCCGGGCGGGGCCATTTCCTCAAGCAGATAGGCCCCTGGCTGGATGCGATCCAGCTGGTCAAGGGCGGCATCCAGGCCAGCGGCATCGCGTACTCCGAGCACCACCCCGCCCTGCTCGGTCTTGTGGACCACACCGGCGGCGCGCGTCTTCACCGCCACCGGGGTGGAAAAGCTGCGCAGTTGCTCGTGCGCCTCATTGCGCGTAGCGCAAAGTGCCCCACGCGGCGCAGCAATGCCGATACTCCTCAACATGGCCTTGGCGGCAAATTCCCCGTCGGGCAGTTCGAACGCTGCGGACCCTGAACCGTCGGGTTGCCCTGCCGTAGGTCGATGCAGACGATGCCGGCCAATGGCATCCGCCTGAAGGGCCACTATCGCGCGCGCGGTTGCCTCCGGGCTCAGGCATACCGGTACGCCGCGCGCCTCGAGCCGTGCAATGGTGCCGGCAAGCATGGACATCGGGCCCATGGTACCGAACACCACGGGTTTGTCGATTTCGCTCTGGCAGTGTTCGATTGCCGCGACGGGATCCAGCGCACCGGGCTCGTGCAGCGCGTAGGCCGCAACGATATCGATGGCCGAATCACTTCCCGTCAGTCGCATGATCTCGCCGAAATTCTGGTCAGGTCTCCCGGTGTCCACCGGATTCTCGCAGAACGTGCCGAGCGGCAGCAGTTCACGAATCTGCTGGCGAGTCGCATCGCCCAGCCTGGGCGTGTTTACGCCGGCATCATGCAAGGCGTCGCTGATCAGTAATGCCGGTCCGGCCTGACCGCTGACCAGTGCTACGCCCGGCCTGTCCTTGATGCGCGCCCTGCACCGGATCAGCGCACCGGCAGCGGTAATCAGCCCCTCGGAATCATTCACGACCACGGCACCGGCCTGCCGGCACGCCGCCTTCACGACGTCCTGGCGTCCCATCAGGTTGCCGGTGTGTGAGACGGCGAATTCACTGCTGGATTCCCGTCCGGCCGCCAGCACCACCACCGGCTTGCGGGGCACTGCAGCGGCAATTGCATCGAACAGGCGACGGCCGTCGCGTACGCCCTCGAGGTGCAGCACAATGGCGCGCGTAGCCTCATCGGCCGCAAGAAAATCGATCATGTCTGCAGCTTCCAGCTGCGCCGCATTGCCCAGCCCGACCGCCAGAGAAATCCCCATACGCGCCTGCTGCGCCATGAATGCCAGCGTTAAGTTCACGCCACCGCTCTGCGCAACGATGGCAAGCGGGCCGGCCTTCAGTTCGCGCACCATGGGCACAAAACTCGCGTAGAGGTGATCTGCCGGACGCGCGAATCCCGAGGTGTTCGGTCCCAGCAAACGCATTTCGTTGGCCCGGCAGATCTCAATCACCTCGTGCTGCAGCGCGAGCCCCTGTTCGCCGGCCTCGGCAAACCCCCCACCAAACAGTACGAGTGCACGTACACCCGCCGACGCTGCGTCTGTCACCGCCGCGAGCGTGGCTGCCGCCGGCACCGCGAGCAATGCAAGATCGATGGGGCGATTTACGGCACCCAAAGAGGTGAAGCTCGGCACGCTGAAATCATTGTCCGCGCGGGGATTGATTGCGAACACCGGTACGGGACACTCACGCAGCGCCAGCAGCAGTTCGTAACCGAGTTTGCCCGGCGTCGTCGATGCCCCGACCACTGCAATGGTGCGGGGTTGCAGCAGGGGCTTGAGATCAGCCAATGCGCGTGACCAGGGTATCGAGCCCCTCGACGCCACCTTCAATGAGGTCCCCGGCGACCACCGGCCCGACGCCCGCCGGCGTGCCGGTAAAGATCAGATCGCCAGGCATCAACTCGAACAGCGATGAGAGCTCGCTGATCACTTCCGGCACATCCCAGATCAGGTCCGCAACGTCAGCTTCCTGGCGCATCTGCCCATTGACCGTCAGCCATATGCGGCCGCGCTGAATCAGCCCGGTCTGTTCGACAGGCGAGATGGCCGTGATCGGGGCACTGTGGTCGAAGCCTTTGCCTGTATCCCAGGGCCGACCCTGCTCGCGCGCCGCAAGTTGCAGGTCGCGCCGCGTAAGGTCGTTGCCCACTGCAAAGCCGAAGATGATACCGGGCGCGTCTGCGGGGGTTACATCACGACCCGACTGGCCGATGGCCACAACCAGTTCGATCTCGTGGTGCAGATTCGAAGTGCGCGGCGGATAGGGCACAAGCACATTGTTGTGCACGATCGCATCGGCTGGCTTGAGGAAGAAAAACGGCGGCTCCCGATCCGGATCGCGCCCCATCTCGCGCGCGTGCGCCGCGTAGTTCCGCCCAACGCAGTAAATGCGCCGCACAGGCCACTTCTGCTTGGCGCCCTTGATTGGAACGACCGGCTGTTGCGGCTGAGAAATTACGTATTCCATGTGGAGCATCCCATGCTATGAATCGAGGAAGATAACGGACGGGAAGCACGTCGGCACGATCAGTCCGTGCCGCAGAGTTCGCGCCACAGCCCGAGCTTTTCCTGCACCACCTTGTCAGAGTAGCTGAACAGCACTGCGTCGCTGTCGGCCTGGTGGCGATGAGGCGCCCAGGAGGGCACCACGAACACATCGCGGGGACCCCACCCGAAGGTCTCCTCACCGATGCGCGTGCGACCGCTGCCTTCCACCACGGCGAACACCCTCGCATCGGTGGCACGATAGCTGTGCGTATGCAGCCCATTGGGCAGCAGCCGGATGTCGCAGGAAATCGTCGGCAACACGGAAGCGCCGGTGGTCGGATTGATGTATTTCACGCAGACCCCGTGGTGCGGATCAATGGCATCGGTGCGGCTGAGGGTGTCCAGCACCTCGCGACTGCGCGAGTAGGGGTAGCTGAATACAGGCGAATGAAGGCCCTGAGCCCGGTAATTCACAGGCAGCAGATTGCTGCCGTAGCGCGCGAAGGCGTCACCCTCCGGACGCGTCAGCGACTGCGCATCGTCACCAAGCTGCTCGCAGAAACCGCAGTCGAGAAACTGCACAAGCGGAATGTCGAGCCCGTCGAGCCATATCACCGGCTCGTCAACCTCGCTGCCGTGATCGTGCCAGGTCCACGACGGGGTGAGAATCATGTCGCCCGGGTGCATCGTCGCGCGCTCGCCGTCCACGGCAGTGAAGGCACCGCTGCCCTCCAGAACAAACCTCAGCGCGGACTGTGAATGGCGATGACTGGGGGCCACCTCACCGGGCAGCAGCAGCTGCAGACCTGCGTACAGGGAACTGGTGATCCTTGCCTCGCCGCGACAGCCTGGATTCTCCAGCACCAGCACACGCCGTTGCGCCTCCTTGGCCGAGATCAGCTCGCCAGCTTCCAGCAGAAACGGACGCAGCTGCGCGTAGCGCCACAGCGCGGCGATGCAAGGGCCGCTCGGACGCGCCGGCACCAGGTCATCGAGCACCTCCCACAAGGGTGCCGCATGGTGGTCGTTGATGCGCGCGTAGAAATCCTGTCTCTGAGGCGGGACTTTCGATGTGGACGAGCTCATGGCGGATTCCTCGAAGTGAGCCACTCTGTGCGGGCGGGCGAAAGCTGCAGACGTACGCGCTAATACCGCCCGGCCGACGTCGGCGGTGCACTGGTAGGCCCGTAGGGTGCCGTGTCCAGCCATTTGCCGGCGGGCTCCCACCAGCGCGCAGCAAAGGCTGCGGCGTGCTTGCGCAGTCGCGTACGCCATTGCTTACCCTGCAGGTAGTTCAAGGCGATACTTGCAGCGTCTCGATTGTATAGCGCGGCGCTCCGGCGCTCATCACTGAATTCATCGATGGCGCGTGCTGCCGTGGCCGGGTCTTTCATGTTTACGGCCGCGGCAATCGCGCGGGCTGCGGCCTCGGCATCCGCCACGCCCGAATTCATGCCCCTCGCGCCGAAAGGGGCGAACAGGTGCGCCGCCTCGCCAACGAGCAGCACACGGTGGTGTGCGTCTGTCAGACTGCGGGCGACCACCTGCAGGAACTGATAGGTCGACACCCAGGTGATGCGTTGCGCGTAGCGAGGGCCCAACACCGCCGCAATCCAGCGCTTCAGCCCTTCGCCCTGGCTGAATTCTTCGGGGTCGTCATCCTCCAGGCACTGCAGGTCTGCACGCCAGCCACCGGCGAACGGCACCAGCAGCACGTTACGCCCGCCCACTGAGGGGTCCTGGTAGTGAAAGATGCGCTCCAGCGGTAAGGGATCGTCGGGATCCTCACTGACGTCGGCGATGACAAAAGAGTTGACCGAACGACTTCCTTCCATCTCCACACCAATCTGCGCACGCACGGTGGATCGTCCGCCATCTGCACCGATCACATAGTCTGCGAGCCAGACCTGATCTTCGGGACCGTGGATTCGAACACCTTCGCCAGTGGTTTCGACGCTGAGCACCGGTGACGCCCAGATGACCTGTATGCCCAGCTCGGCACAGGTCTGGTGCAGCAGACGTTCCGCATCGACCTGGGGCAGACTGGTGAAATGCGGCAGGCCGCTCTTGTCGCGCGGCTCCGAGCTGTAGGTGCGCTTGAACACCTCACGGCCGGCAAACAGCGTACGGCGTGTCGGCCACACCAGTCCTGCGCGCGCAGTCGCATGCCCCAGGCCCGGCCGGATGCGCTCGAGCACCCGCAGAGTCGCACCATGCAGGTAAATCGCCCGACTGCCAGGACGGACGCGATCCTGCGACTCGGCTTCGAGAATGACGACATCCAGCCCGTGGGCTTTGCAGGCGATGGCCGCGGTCAGCCCGACCGGTCCCGCGCCGACCACGATCACCTGACGCCGTGCCTGCTGTGCATCTTCCGTCATGGCTGACTCCCGCCAAATATTGTATGGTTGCCTTACAGTAAGAAATACATACAATATTGTCAACTGCTACCGTGACTCCGGAGACCATAACGTTGAGCAACGGGAAATCCGTACGAAACAGGGCATCGACACGCGGTCCCGCAGAAGCAATCAGCGTGCCGTTTGGTGAGCTTGGTGAACTGCTCGGCTACAAACTGCGACGTGCCCAGCGCGCGGTGTTCCAGGACTTCGCCGCAAGCATGGAACGCCACGACATCACGCCCGGTCATCTGGGGCTCTTGCTGCAGGTGATGCGCAACCCTGACATCAGCCAAACCGCGCTGGCGGGCAAACTGGGCATCGAGCGTGCGACGCTGGGACCGATTATCGATCGCTTCGAGCAACGCGGACTCGTTCGTCGCCGGCAGGCGCAAAACGATCGGCGCAGCTACGCACTTTGCGTCTCCGCGAAGGGTGAGCGCTTTCTCAAGGCGCTGTGGGATGACCTGGAAATCCACGAGCGGCAGATCGCCGCCGGTCTTTCCGCAGACGAGCGTGCGAGCCTCCTCGATCTGCTGGACCGAATTGCTATGACCGAAAACCTCCCAGGGAGCAAATGATCATGCCGGTATTGGCCGAGATTCCACATGGCGCGTACTGGAGTACGCCCTTTGCGCGCTGGCAGGGCAGTCTGCAGCACCTCGACAGCATCAGGTTCGCCGCCTGGGTCACCCGGCGAGAACTCGCCAAGCGCGAGCTCGACGCGAGTGCGATCGATTCGGGCGTGCTGGGGATCACGGTACCGCAGCACCAGTCATTCTACGGAGCACCCTGGTACCTCGGGCTGGCAGGGCTTGGGCATACCACCGGCCCGACGGTCTCGCAGGCCTGTGCGACCGGCGTGCGCAGCCTTTGCATGGCCAGCGACGAACTGTTGCGGGGTAACGCGCAGGTGACGTTGGTCACCACCGTGGATCGCTGTTCCAACGGCCCACACGTGTACTATCCGGCTCCGCGCGCGCCGGGCGGCACGGGTGCAAGCGAAAACTGGGTGCTGGATAATTTTTCCTGCGATCCGCTGGGTCAGCACTCGATGCTGCAAACCGCCGAGAACGTCGCCGCGCGTCACCGCGTCACGACCGCAGAACAGCACGCGGTTGTGCTGATGCGCTATGCGCAGTATCAGCAGGCGCTGGCCGACGACCGGGCATTTCAGCGCCGCTACATGAGTCTGCCCTTCGAGGTGCCCAGTCATGACTTTCGTAAAGTCAGCAGCGAACTCGCCGGCGACGAAGGCATCGTCGACACCTCCGCCGAGGGACTCGCCAGGCTCAAGCCTGTGCTGCCCTCCGGCAGTGTCACCTATGGCGGGCAAACCCATCCGGCGGATGGCAACTGTTCGATGCTGGTGACCGCGCCAGGCGCGGCGGCCAGGGCGCTCGCGCGCGATCCAGGCATAACTATCGAGATCCTCGGCTACGGCCAGGCGCGTACTGAGCTTGCCTACATGCCTGAGGCGACATTGCCGGCGAGCCGTCAGGCGCTGTCCCAGGCAGGCGTCAAGTTCTCGGGGCTGGACACCGTAAAGTCCCACAACCCCTTTGCAGTCAATGACATCGTGTTCTCCCGGGACACCGGCTGGCCGCTGGAGAAAATGAACAACTTCGGTTGCTCGCTGATCTGGGGTCACCCGCAGGGACCCACGGGCCTTCGCAGCATCATCGAGATGATCGAGGAACTGGTGCAGCGCGGGGGTGGCACCGGCCTGTTTCAGGGCTGTGCCGCTGGTGATTCGGCGATGGCGGTGGTGTTGCGCGTGCGCAGCTAGCTATTGTTCCATGCCCACGGAGAACATCCCCTCCATCAGTCGCGGCGAAAACACCCGGAAGGCAATCAGTGTCTCTGTACCTACAATACCCGGAAGTTTGCGGATCCGATCACTCACCAGATCGGCGAGATCCGAGTTCTCCTTCACACGCGCCACCACGACCAGATCGTGTCGGCCGGCCACCGAGTAGACCTCACTCACGCCGGGCAGATCGGCAATCGACTCGCCGAGCTCGGTGATCCGGTCACTTTCCGCATCTATCAGTATGACTGCCGAGATCATCTATTCACTCCACCCCCGGTGCGGGATCAGCTTGCCGGTGCACGACCTGTTGCTTCGCCCATTCTTTCACGAAGCCTGAAGCGCTGCAGTTTGCCCGTCTGTGTCTTGGGCAGCTCACGTACAAACTCAATGGCTCGAGGATACTTGTAAGGCGCGATGCTGCGCTTCACGAAGTCCTGCAGTTCCCTGATCATCTCCTCACCGGGCGCATCGCCATTGGACAGCACCACGTAGGCCTTGACGATGGCGCCGCGCTGCTCGTCGGGTTGACCAACTACGGCACATTCACGCACCGCGTCATGCCCGAGCAGAGCGGCTTCGACCTCCGGCGCGGCGATGTTGTAGCCCTAACAGATGATCATGTCATCTGCGCGTGCAATAAACCAGACGTAGCGGTAGTGACCGCAATACCGATCGCCGTGGCCCTCGGCCACAGCCTCATCGAGCAGCACCTTGGCGCAGTTCAGCCGCTCGGGGTAGGCCAGTTCAGGCAAGTCGAACCGGAAGTCCGGCCACTGCTCGCGAGGCGGCAAATGATCACGAGCGAACGAGTCGATGTGAGCGGTGGTGGCACCAGGCATCGGGGCAGGCTCTGATAAATCGGCGGGCGAACAAACGGGCGCGGAAAGCGCGCGCCGATGCGCGTTTGCATCACCAATCTATTTGAGCCGCCCTATAGCCACCAATGAACTGTTCAGCTCGGTACATAACTAAATCTTATCCCTCGCCACTGATGTTTTCTGCCTCATCGATGCCGGCATGGGCTCACCTCCACGCCTGAAATGCATGCCGCGCCAGCCGCTTGCGGCTGATTCTAACGCAGCCGGGCAGAACCTCCACGCACTGCATGGACAACGCGCAGACACCCCGGCAGCGCGGCCCGCCGGCTTTCGCCCGTTGACTGGGCGACAGACAGGGTCAAGATCGTGGCTGCTGCGGGCTGTTCCGGGACTCTGCCCGGCCCCGTTCTTGCGTGGTCACGGAGATCAAGAGATGACGATCAACTTCGCCGCACGCGGGCTGCTCTTTGGCGCCCTCATGACGGCGCTCAGCGCCTGTCAGCCGGCCGCTGATACCGAGCCTGCCGGTGACTCAGCACTCGCAGCCCGCCCGGCCAGCGTGCAACTGCGCACACTCGAGCCGGGGATGCAGTGGACTTACCAGCTCAGCGTCGAAATGGACATGGGTGCATCCAGTCCCCCGGTCATGCTGTCCGGCGAGATAGACATTCGCATCGATTCGGCGCAACTCGAAGGTGAGCGCGTGCTTGCCATAGTGCTTGAAGAGCGCATCACGCCTCCGGCCGGCGCGCAAGCGCAGATGCCTGCACCTGCAGACGCCGCAGAATCCGCCCTGCCCCCCTCGACCATTTTCGGCGATGGGCCAGCCGGCCCGGCGAAATTCTACTTCCGTCAGGCGAGCGACACCGGAGACGTCTACTTTTTTGCCGACAACCAGGGTCACGATGGTCAGCCGCGTCTTGCCGAGGGCGACGGAGCGATCTTCATCCCGGGCCAATGGCAGGACGCCACCGCTTACGCCAACCGCCTTAGCTGGCGTGACGGCGGATACATCGACAACGAACTGCATGTGACCGGCACGCAGGTCATCGACGCGCCCTACGGGCGCTTTGAGGCATGGCATGCGCCAAACAGTTCAGTCAGCTCAGAGGGCATCCGCATCCAAGGAACGGACTGGTGGGTCCCGGATCTCGGGCAGCCGGTTCGCTTCGAGGCCACCACCGAACTGCCTGACGGCCGGGTAATTCGATCGGCCGCCGTACTCAAGGACACCAACGTGGCCTTGCCATGATGACAAAGAGCATCGCTCATTTCTCATGCGGATGTGCGGGAAAGCTATGAAAGTGCAACTTGACCGAACATGGGCTGCTGACAAAGATGTCATTACTGTCAGCCGTGCGTGTGCAGGAATCCCCATATGATCGTCATCACCGGCCCCAACGGCAACGTAAGTACGGAACTCGTGGGGCTGTTGCGAAAGCAGAATACGCTGGCCTACCGCATTGCCGCCCATACGCCGGAGAAAATCCGCACGCGCTATGGCGAAGACGCGCCTGTGGTGCGCTTCGACTACGAGGACCAGACCACCTGGCCTGCGACATTGAAGGATATCTCCACGCTGTTTCTGCTGTTTCCGCTACCCCACCCGCGGACTGCGAAAACCTGGATGGTGCCATTTGTCGACGCGGCGGTGACCGCCGGATGCAGCCATATCGTCTACATCTCGGTGCCCGGCGCCGACACGCGCCCCATCGTGCCACATCATACCGTCGAGAAGTGCATACGCGAATCCGGCGTGCCCTTTACGATTCTGCAGGCCTCCTACTTCGCTCAGAATCTCGAGCGCGTTGTATCCACGCACTGGGTGGACATTGCCAAGTACGACGAGATTTTCATTCCTGCACGTCGCGGCCTGCATTCGTTTCTGGACTCCCGCGATCTCGGCGAGGCGGCCCTGAATATCCTCCGCGCACCCGAAGCACATCGCAATCAGACCTATCTCGTCACCGGACCCGAAGCACTGGATTTCTATCAGGTCGCCGAGATCATGAGTGAGGAACTCGGCAGACCGATCCGCAATGTCGATCCTTCGTTTCCGCGCTACTGGTGGCGGATGCTGCGGCGCCGCGTCGGCCTGGATGTGCTGTTCTTCATGACCATCGCCTATGTTCTGAGCAGAACCGGCAAGAACGCACCCATGACCGACACGCTTGGAAAGCTGTTGGACCGTCCGCCGCTGACCATGCGAGATTACATACGCGATCACTGCCAGATCTGGGCATCTTTGCCCAGTGATGCGGTAACACCCACCCTGCGTGGCGAGGCCACAGTGTGAGCTGAAGATGCTCGGCCTGAGGCCAGCGACCCCTCACTGGAGAACTGCTGCGTGACACCCCTGAGAATACTCGCCATCACGGCGGCATCCCTGTTGCTTGTTGCAGTCATTGCGCTGGCGATCTTCGCCTCACAGACTCCGCGCGATCAGGTCTTCGAGGTGAATCCCGCGCCGGTACTCGTGCCCGATGACCCTGATGCGCTGGCGCGTGGCTGGTACATGGTGCATGCCGTCGGCGTGTGCGGTGTCTGTCATGGCCCGGACCTCGCGGGACAGACCATGTCTGAATCGATGATCTGGGGCTACATCACCACGCCGAACTTGACGCCCGGCGCGGGCGGTATCGGCGGTGAATACACCGTGGTCGACTGGGTCAGAGCCATCCGTCACGGTGTTGGCCGTGAAGGCAATCCGTTCGCGTTCATGCCTGTCGACCATTACTTCCATATCACCGACGAGGATCTGGGCGACATGATTGCCTACCTGCGCAGTCTGCCACCCGTGGACAATGACGGCGCGCGCATGGATCTGGGCATCATCCCCCGCGTGATCATCAACTCCGGCATCAAGGGTGATCTCGTGCGTGCTGAGAAAATGGACCACTCGCGTCCGCGTCCGGAACCGGCTGACAGTCGCGCCGAATATCTCGTCACGCTCGGTGGCTGCGATTTCTGCCACGGCCCCACATTGACCGGTGGACAGGGACCCGAGCCTGGCGCCCCGCCGGGCCCCGACCTCACCAGCAGTAGTGCGATGGCTCAATGGCCACTGGCGGATTTCACGGAGGTCATGCGCACCGGCACGTTGCCGGACGGTCGGCGTATCAATCCGTTCTTCATGCCCTGGCAGGGTTACCAACACCTATCCGACGAGGACCTCGCGTTGATGTTCGACTATCTGCGTAGCCTGCCTGGGCACACGGACTGAGTATAGCCAGTGAACATGAGCAGCTACCGCCAAAGCTCATAATCAGCGTGTATGTCGTCGGTCCGTTATTTCATTGGACCTGCGAGGGTGCGGTGGTATCGAATTTCCACATATCAATATTCAGCGTAAAGCTGTCGGCGAACACTCTGGGGGAGGTTTTCGAAATGCGTATGAGATCAGGTCTGGCGTGGACGGTTTCTGCGGTCACAGCACTCTCGGCTTCGGGAAACACGGCCGACGCTACACCAGCCGTCATCGATGACATTGTCGTCACCGCGCAACGTCGAGAACAGAGCTTGCAGGAAGTTCCGATCGCCGTGACCGCGATCGATGATGCGGCCTTGCAGGCCCGCGGCGTCACTGATTTCTCAAACTACCTCACGACAGTACCAGGTGCTTCGTTCTACAACATCGGCGGACTGGGAAACGAGGTGAAGTTCCGTGGCGTGGGCGCTGGAACCGCGCAACTCTCTCCAACTACCGCGGTATACCTCGGCGAAGTGCCGCTGATTCACACCGGCCGCAACGTCAACTCAAGCTACAACTTCCGCCTCGTCGACATGGAGCGGATCGAGGTGTTGCGGGGACCACAGGGCCAACTTTACGGTTCGAACAGCCTCGGCGGTGCCATACGGAATATTCCCAGGCAACCGGACTTCGACTCTCTGGGGTTCTCGGGCAGCGCTTCCACATCAAAGATTGCCTACGGTGGGACCGGGATCGAGGGCGACCTCACCTT
This sequence comes from Gammaproteobacteria bacterium, assembly GCA_041745895.1. Taxonomy (GTDB): domain Bacteria; phylum Pseudomonadota; class Gammaproteobacteria; order Steroidobacterales; family PWYM01; genus PWYM01. The sequence continues at coordinate 230 of JBGTIC010000172.1, read as the reverse complement.
GAATCTGCCGGTCAACGGCAACGCCGGCCTGCGATTGACGGTCTATGGAGGCGATACAGCGGGCTGGTTTGACAACATCAAGCCGACGGGACCTACCCTGGGATTTCTCGCCAATTTCGCGCCACCGATCGGCGCACCGGGTGGTGCGCTGCCCGCTCAGACGCGAGTCACGGTATCGCCCCCGGGGGTCAGCCCGCCGGTGACGGTGCCGGGGCCGCCGGGCATTCTCG
>JBGTIC010000171.1:0-3811 GCA_041745895.1 Gammaproteobacteria bacterium | reverse complement strand
TGCGCGGCGCGCGGCCGCCGGACGACGTGGACAGGCAGGCGCTGCCCTCTTTTCCCGTGTACGTTCACGCCCCGGTGAGTCCGACGGCCGGCGCAGCGCCGATGAAGACGGTGACCCACCCCGATGGGCGAGAAGTCGCGCTGCCGCCGCACCAGAACACTTTGTCGCGCCTGAATTCGGCACGGGGCCCGATGCTCGGCATCGGCTATTTCGTCACGATCGGGCCGCGCGGCGACGCGCGCAGCGTACGCATTCAGGAGCAACCGGAGGTGAGCTGGCCGGGCAACCCCCTGGCCGCGGAGATTCGCATGGGCGCAGAGTGGATCCCGGTCAACAACCATCTCGTCATCGAACACGGTCTGAAAATGCAGCTGCTCGCGCTGGAATTCTTCGATGTCGGCGGCATGATGTGGGGTGAGTTCTTCGAGCCGGCCGGTACCGTGGTACCCGTGGACTGTGCCGTTACCGATGGTGCCGAGCTGCCGCCGGTGCAATGGGCGCTCGATGCCGATCACCGACTCGGGGATCGGCCCCGATGAGGGCCTGGGCAAGGTGGGCGCGAGTCGGCCTGCTTGCGTTCGCGATGGCCTGGGTGGGCCTGCCGGCCGCAGCCGTCGAAGGGGATCCGGAGCGTGGCCGCGAGCTCGCGATCAACTGCGTCGGCTGCCACGGCAGCGACGGCATCAGCATCAACGATATATGGCCTAATCTGGCCGGACAGCAGTATGGCTATCTCGTCCGACAGATGCGCGCCTACCGCGACGGTGACCGCCATGACCCCCTGATGACGGCATGGGTCGCGAACCTCAGCGACCAGGAGATCGATCACCTCGCGGCGTGGTTCAGTGGCCTGGCGGAGCGCTGCGGCTGTGAGTGACGCAGCAGCGAAGTTTATTCGGTGCGTCCCCATACTTGCGTCTTACTACTGCGCTCAGGCGCTCACCAGCGACTTCTCGCGGGTGGCGCGGAACTCTATCGTCGGCCAGCGTTCCTGCGTCAGCGTCAGATTGACCCGAGTGGGGGCGACGTAAACCAGCGCGCCGCTGTGATCGAGTGCAAGATTGTCCGCAGCCTTGCGGCGGAATTCCTCGAGCTTCGCGTCGTCATCGCAGTACACCCAGCGCGCCGTGGCGACCTGCACGCCTTCGAACACGCAGTCCACACCGTACTCGTGCTTGAGCCGATCGGCGACGACTTCGAACTGCAGCGGACCCACCGCGCCGAGAATCAGCGCATTGCCCATCAGCGGCCGGAACACCTGCGTGGCGCCTTCCTCGCAGAGCTGATCAAGCCCCTTGGACAGTGCCTTCATGCGTAACGGATCCTTCAGCACGGCACGGCGGAAAAGCTCCGGAGCAAAACTCGGGATGCCGGTGAAGTTCAGCAGTTCCCCTTCGGTGAAGGTATCGCCGATATTGATGGTGCCGTGGTTGTGCAGACCGATGATGTCGCCAGCGCCGGCCTGCTCGGCATGCTGACGATCCGCGGCCAGGAACGTCAGCGCATCGGGGATGCGCATGTCGCGGCCAAGGCGCACGTGGCGCAGCTTCATGCCCTTGGCGTACGAACCTGAGCAGATGCGCAGAAAGGCGATGCGATCGCGGTGCTGCGGATCCATGTTCGCCTGGATCTTGAACACGAAGCCCGTCAGGGCGGACTCCTCAGGGCGCACCGGTCGCTCCAGCGTCGCGCGCGGCTGGGGCGGCGGCGCCCATTCGACAAACGCACGCAGCAGTTCACGCACGCCGAAATTGTTGATTGCCGAACCGAAGAATACCGGCGTGAGTTCGCCGCGAAGATAGCCATCCATATCCCAGGCATGACTGGCGCCACGCACGAGTTCGACCTCGTCACGAAATCTCTGCGCATCATCTCCAAGCACCTCGTCGGCGGCAGCCGAGTGCAGCCCCTCGATCATGTCGATCTGCTGCATCCGCCCGCGTGCGCCATGGTGGTAGAGGTAGATGCGATCCTCCAGCAGATGGTAGACACCCTTCAACGCCCGACCCATGCCCAGCGGCCAGGTCACAGGCGCGCAGGCGATCTGCAGCACGGATTCAACCTCGTCGAGCAGTTCCATCGGCTCGCGGCCTTCCCGGTCGAGCTTGTTGATGAACGTGATGATCGGCGTGTCGCGCATCCGGCACACTTCCATCAACTTGATGGTGCGCTCCTCCACGCCCTTGGCACAGTCGATCACCATCAGCGCCGAGTCCACAGCGGTCAGCGTGCGGTAGGTGTCTTCCGAGAAGTCCTCGTGGCCCGGGGTATCGAGCAGATTCACGACGCGACCCTCGAAGGGAAACTGCATCACCGAGGAACTCACCGAGATGCCGCGCTCCTGCTCGAGTTTCATCCAGTCGGAGGTGGCATGGCGGGTGGCCTTGCGGCCTTTCACCGTACCGGCAAGCTGGATGGCGCCGCCAAACAGCAACAGCTTTTCGGTGAGCGTGGTCTTGCCGGCATCCGGGTGCGAGATGATCGCAAACGTGCGCCGGAGCTGGTGGTCGACGGGCAGGTTCAAGCGTGTTGTCCCAGCGGTGAAACCGGCCATTCTACCCGACGGCCACGCGCCGGCGCAGCCCAAGGTCCGTCAGGGCAGCGGGCGATGTGGCAGGGCCGCGGCCTCCAGGCACAATACGACGGCATCTTCGCGCCCGCCGTGCGCCTGGTAGTAACGTGGACGCAGACCTATCTCCACGAAGCCCAGGCTGTCGTAAAGCGCCCGCGCGATTCCATTGGACGGCCGCACCTCCAGCAGCACGCGCTCGGCACCGGCCTGCTCGGCGCGCTCCAGCAACGCCAGCATCATGCGCCGACCCAGGCCGCGTGACTGGCATTCAGGGTCTACGCAGACATTGAGTACATGTGCCTCGGCGGCCGCGATCGACATGATCGCGTAGGCGGCGATGCGTCCATCCTCTTCGATCACCAGGCAGCAATAGCCGGCCAGCAGGCAATCGCGAAAGATGCCGGGCGACCATGGATACACGTAGGCGCGCTGCTCGATCTCACCAATACGCGGCAGGTCGGCAGCCTGCATGAGCCGCAGGCGCGCGCCCAGAGTCTCGCGCGCAGCACTCACGCGCGTGCGCCCCGGCTGACCCGACAGGCCAGCAGCAGATCTTCCCAGGCCTTGGCCTTGTCGGCAGGACTGCGCAGCAGGTAGGCCGGATGATAGGTCACGACCAGCGGCGCCCCCAGCGCTGGCACTTCATGCACACGCCCGCGGAGCTTGCCGATCGGGGTGGTCACCTCGAGAAGTTGCTGTGCGGCGATGCGCCCCACCGCCAGGATCAGCTTCGGCGCCAGCAATTCGATCTGGCGGGCCAGGTAGGGTCGGCAGGCATCGGCCTCCTCAGCGCGCGGATCACGATTGTTCGGCGGTCGGCACTTCAGCACATTGGCAATGAACACACGCTCACGCGAAAGGCCGACGGCCGCGAGCATCGCATCGAGCAACTGGCCGGCGCGCCCTACGAACGGCTCGCCCCGGCGGTCCTCCTCGGCACCCGGCGCCTCGCCGATCACCAGCCAGTCGGCCTCGAGGCTGCCTGCGCCGAAAACGGTCTGTGTCCGACTGCGGTGCAACTCACAGCGGCGGCACTCGGCCACACAAGTGCGCAGTGCGTGCCAACCCATGCCCCCCGGCGCTGCAGCATCATCGAGCGGTGGCGGTGACAACGCGGACTCGGGTGACTCGCCCCACAACAGATGAGGTGTTATGGCGGCCGGTGGCTCGGCGCGTGGCGTCCACCGCACCAGGCCCATGGCCTCGAGCCAGGCATCGCGCGCTGGCGCGTCAAGCGGC
>JBGTIC010000170.1:0-1666 GCA_041745895.1 Gammaproteobacteria bacterium | reverse complement strand
GGCCGATGCCGCCACCGCCGTGGCGGCAGCGCCATGGAGCAGCCCCAGCTGGGCTTTCAGCAGCCGGCCAGGGCCGCATTCAAGCGGTGCGGACGGCACGAATTCGCTCTACAAGATCTGCCAGGGCCTGATCTTCCGGAGATTCGCGACCCAGCATCCAGGCGTAGAGCTGTGGGTCTGACAACTCCAGCATGTCTTCGAAGCGATCTCGATCGGGTTGCGGCAAGGTCGCCCAATGCAGATCGATGAACACCGTCAAAAGGCTGTCGAGCTCGCGCATGCCGCGGCGACACCGCCAGCGCAGTCGCGAGAGACTCATCGCGCCGCCTAGTGCCGGCGCTCGGCCATCATCTGCTTGATTTCACCGATCGCCCTGGCCGGGTTGAGTCCCTTGGGGCAGGTGCGGGTGCAGTTCATGATGGTATGGCAGCGGTAGAGGCGAAAGGGGTCTTCGAGCATATCCAGGCGCTCGCCGGTGGCCTCGTCGCGACTATCGACCAGCCAGCGATGCGCGGCCAGCAGCGCGGCCGGACCCAGAAAACGCTCGCTGTTCCACCAGTAGCTCGGACATGCGGTCGAGCAGCACGCGCACAGGATGCAGGCCGAGGGCTCATTGATCTTCGCCTGGTCCTCGCGTGATTGCAGACGCTCACCATCCGCGGGTGGCAGAGTCTTGCTCTGCAGCCACGGCTTGATCGACGCGTACTGGGCGAAAAATGTGGTCAGGTCCGGCACCAGATCCTTTATCACCGGCATGTGCGGCAACGGATAGATCTTCACCGCACCACCCTTGACGTCGTCGATGGCCTGGGTGCACGCCAGGGTGTTCACACCGTCGATGTTCATGGAGCAGGAGCCACAGATGCCCTCGCGACAGGAACGCCGGAAGGTCAGCGTGGGGTCGATCTCGTTCTTGATCTTGATCAGGGCGTCGAGCACCATCGGGCCGCAGCTGTCCAGATCGATTTCGTAGGTGTCCATACGCGGATTCTCGCCATATTCTGGCGAATAGCGATAGACCGCAAAGCGGCGCACGTTATTTGCCCCTTGCGGTGCGGCATGCGTCTTGCCGCGGCTGATGCGCGAATTCGCGGGCAGTCGGAATTGTGCCATTGCCAGTATGTCCTCCGGGCAGGCGATGCTAGTAGGTGCGTGCGACGGGGGGAATGACTTCCACATCGTCGGTCAGCGTGCGCAGGTGCACCGGGCGATAGTCCAGCCTGACATCGCCTGCATCCGTGCACCATGACAGGGTGTGCTTCATCCACTCGGCGTCATTACGCGCCGGGAAATCTTCGCGCGCATGCGCGCCGCGGCTCTCCTGGCGGTTCTCTGCCGAGACAATGGTGGTCATCGCCTGGCCCAGCAGGTTTTCAAGTTCCAGGGTTTCGATCAGGTCGGTGTTCCAGATCAAAGAGCGATCTGCGACCTGCACGTCGGCAAATGAGGCCACGACCTCGCGCATTTTCGCCACCCCTGCCGACAGCGACTCGCCCGTGCGAAACACCGCGGCATGAGACTGCATGACACGCTGCATGGCATCGCGAATCTCGGCCGTGGACGTGCCCCCCTTGGCATGGCGAAGTCCATGGAGCCGCTCGACGGTTGCGGCGCCGGCATCCGCCGGCAGGGCTCGCTGACGTGCGCCGGGCTTGAGCGTGGCGCC
>JBGTIC010000169.1:0-5737 GCA_041745895.1 Gammaproteobacteria bacterium | reverse complement strand
GCAGGTGCCGCCACCACGGGTGCAACCACGGCAGGCGCGACCCCGGCGGCGGCATCGCGCTGTTCGGCGTCGGGCTTCTCCACGGCATAGCCGATGATTTTCCGTTCGATCTTGAGTCGTGTCATTGCTTGGATTTCCGTTGATGTCGTTGCACTGGCCGGCACTTCGGCCTCGCGCTGCTGGGCACCCGGCTTTTCCACACCGTAGCCGATGATTTTGCTGTCGATCTTGAGTCGTGTCATGGTCTTGATTTCCGCTGCTGTCGTTGCATCGTCTGAATCGGCACAGGCTCGCCGGGCAGGGCGGCGAACTCGCGCAGGAAGCGATTCCAGCGCTGCTCGCGCTCGGCCATGAACTCACGGCGCTCTTTACGCCGCCGCCGAAACAGATCGTGAGTATTCATTGTCAGGTCCGCTCAGAACTTGCCGTAGTAGCCTTCCTTGAGGGCGTCATAGAGATTGGCTGCGGTGTGAACCTCGCCGTCGTACTCGATCTCCTCGTCGCCGCGCAGTTTCACCTCGCTGCCATCCGCCAGCGTGAACACGTAGGTCGTGTTCTTCAGGTCTTTTTCCTTGACCAGCACACCCTGGAAGGCCTCGGGGTTGAAACGGAAGGTCGTGCAGCCCTTGAGCCCCTGCTCATAGGCGTACATGTAGATTTCCTTGAAGTCCTCGTAATCATAGTCCGTCGGTACATTGGCCGTCTTGGAGATCGACGAGTCCACCCACAACTGGGCTGCGGCCTGGATGTCCACATGCTGCTTAGGCGTGACATCGTCAGCCGTCGTGAAGTAGTCGGGCAGCTTCTCGCCGAGCTCTTCGGAAAACGGCATCGCCGCAGGATTCACGAGATGCCGGTAGGCGAGCATCTCGAACGAAAACACGTCCACACGCTCCTTGGTCTTGCGCCCCTCGCGAATCACGTTGCGGAAGTAGTGATGTGCGAAGCTCGGTTCAATGCCATTGGAAGCATTGTTGGCCAGCGACAGCGAGATCGTGCCGGTGGGCGCGATCGAGGAGTGGTGCGTGAATCGCGCCCCGACCTCGGCCAGCTGGTCGACGAGTTCCGGTGCGGCATCGGCCACTCGCTGCATGTAGCGGCTGTAGCGTGCATGCAGCACGCGGCCCTTGACGCGGTCTCCGACCTTGTAGCCGTCGCGCGCCATTTCAGGGCGCTTGCGCAGCATCTCGGGCGTGACCGTAAACTCCTCGAGCATGATCGGCGCCGGACCCTTCTCGCGCGCAAGCTCCACCGCGCTCTCCCAGCCCGCCAGCGCCATCTCGCGCGCGACGTTCTGTGTGAACGCAACCGACGGCTTGGAGCCATAGCGCATGCACAGCATCGTGATGGTCGAACCCAGGCCCAGGAAGCCCATGCCATGACGACGCTTGCGGGTGATTTCGTCGCGCTGCCGCGGTAGCGGCAGACCGTTGATCTCCACCACGTTATCGAGCATGCGTGTGAATACCTTGACCACGTCGCGGTATTCCTCCCAGTCGAAGCGCGCCTTGTCGGTAAACGGATCGATGACGAACTTGGTCAGGTTCACCGAGCCCAGCAGGCAGGATCCGTAGGGCGGCAACGGCTGCTCACCGCAGTTGTGCGCATGCAGCCCGTTGGCATCGAAGCTGTTGATGCCCGGCACCTGGACGTCGTAGACGTCCTCGACACCGTCGGCGACCAGCCCGCGCACACGGGCGATGAAACGCTCTTCGAAGGCCGCGGGCCCGGCCTCGGCCAGCCACACATCCAGACGCTGCTGGCGTTCGATGTCGGCAAAGCCGACGCGCCGTGAGAACTCCCGCAGGTTGCTGCCGCGAATCAGCAGACAGCCGGTACCGGGCTGACAACTGGCGACGACGCCCAGGCGCTGGAGCATCCGCTGCAGGGCGGCAAGCGATGCCGGACCGGTGTCGCCGGCCATGGCCGTGACCCGTGGCATGACGCGGGTATCCAGCACGAGCTGCAAGCGACCATCGCGCTCTTCAAGCCTGCCGCGCGCGTCGAACCAGGCGCGCAGGAAGCCTGCGTGAAACGCACTGGACGTACGCTCGGCGGATGCATTGACGATACCGCTGCCAGGCACGAGTCCCAGACGCCGTGCCAGCCCCGACAGCCCGGGCACCGGCAGACGATACTCGCCGCGCTCGGGGACCTCCTGCCATCCGGCAAACCCGGCATTGCCCCCAAGCGCCTTGGCCGCCTGGGTGACCTGGGACATGACGCCGCGCACCCCGGCGGCGATCCCCGGATACGGCGCGTTGGCTGCCACCGGCGCCCGCCAGATCGACAGCCAGGCCTGTTCCTGCTCGACGCGGCCGCGGCTGATGAGCATGCCCAGCAGATAACCTTCGTCCTCGGACAACTCGCCGGTCCAGTGAGCGCCGTTGCGATGATCCTGCAGGGCGACGCGGTCACCGGCGCGCAGTTCTCCGGCCTCACACCATTGCGTCAATGGCTGACCCTGCTCGAAACCCACCACGCGGCGTACTTTGTGGTCGGCGGTCAGGCGCAGCGAGTGACCTTCTGCGGTTTCGAGCCTGAGCACCTCGCGCGTGGCGGTGCGGAAGAACCCGGCCTCGGTGGTGTCATGCACACGACCATCCACGCGCACACTCAGCCGCCGGCCAAGCAGCTCGCGAACCTGGCGCGGACCTTCACCCGTGTGCACCCACGTATCGGCCGTGACGCAGGGATTGGTGGCGCGGATGCGCTCACACCACCAGTTGTTGTTCATCTCGTTGACGCGATCGATCAGTACGAAGCCTGGCTCCGCGAAGTCGTAGGTGGAGGACATGATGACGTCCCAGACGCGCCGCGCCGGCACGGCACGGTAGATCTTGCAGGCCACCAGCCCCGTCTCGCTGCGCACGTAGCGGCGATCATCACTGGCCCACTCGCGCCAGGTGATGGTGTCAGCATCCTCCAGATCCAGCGACTCGCCGGCGACTTCGTCATGGGTCACCGGAAAGGCCAGGCGCCACTGCGCGTCGTCACGCACCGCCTGCATGAACTCATCGCTTACCAGCAGGGAGAGGTTGAACTGACGCAGCCGCCCGTCCTCGCGCTTGGCGCGCACGAAATCCAGCGCATCGGGATGGCCGACATCGAAGGTGCCCATCTGGGCGCCACGCCGGCCGCCGGCCGAGGACACCGTGAAGCACATGCGATCGTAGATATCCATGAACGACAGCGGTCCGGACGTGTAGGCGCCGGCACCGGAGACGTAGGCACCGCGCGGACGCAGCGTGGAGAACTCGTAGCCGATGCCGCATCCTGCCTTCAGCGTCAGCCCCGCTTCGTGCACCTTGTTGAGAATGTCGTCCATCGAATCCTCGATGGTGCCCGAGACGGTGCAGTTGATCGTGGAGGTGGCCGGCTTGTGGGCCTGGGCACCCGCGTTGGAGATGATGCGACCTGCCGGGATCGCGCCGCGCTGCAGCGCCCAGACGAAACGCTCGAACCAGTACTCGCGCACATCCGGGGCTTCCACGTCGGCCAGCGCGTGCGCGACGCGTTCATAGGTGCCATCGATCGTAGGGTCCACCGGTGTGCCGTCCTTGGTGGACAGCCGGTATTTCTTCTCCCAGATATCGAGCGAGGCTTCCTGGAACGGAATGTCTGATACGCGGGAAACGTCCATCTTGACGGCGGTTTTCATGATTAAGGTGTGACTCCCTGACTTTACTTCGACCGGCAGTGCAGGACGATGTTTCTCCGGTCTGCCGTGGTGACGGATCCCGTGGATCCGGCGTCTGTTGCAGGTTCGTAACCCGCCGGCGACGCGCTTTAGGAAATTCTTCCCCCGGGACACAAGATATTGTGTCTTCTATCGGAACTTTAGGCCTCGACAGGGATAGTGTCAAGGGTTTTGTAAAGCCGACGCGGCAGGTTTGATATGTTAAAAAACAATTACTTAACGAATATTTCGGACAATGAACCTGATAAATTTGCGCAGATGGCAAAATCCGCCCAGCGGTCGACGACCACAAGATATTGTGCTCCGGTTGCACACAGATGATGCACCGGACATCCACAGACTTATCCACCGATCGGCGATCCGCCTTGAAACCGGGCACCGCGTCCTCAGGTAGGCTTGGGACAGGGGCGTTGTCGGAACTATCGACCGGCAGGCAGGCTCTGATCAGCCACGCTCACGGGAACTTTCGCTCCGGGCGGAACATGCACTTGCCAAGACTCCTGATACGAGGCCAGACGATGACGAATTCGATTGCGACCCGAATCACTGCCGGTCAGCGCCGCGGTGCCATGCTGCTCACCTTGACGCTCGCCGCTGCGGCACTGCTCGCCGGCCAGGCAAGCCAGGCGGCGATCGCGCTGCCCCTGGCTGCGGACGGCCAGCCTCTGCCCAGCCTCGCGCCGGTGATCGAGGAAGTCTCGCCCGCGGTGGTCAATATCGCCGTGCGCGGCAGCGTCGAGGTTCGCAACCCCTTCATGGAAGACCCGTTCTTCCGGCGCTTCTTCGGCACACCCGAACAGGGGCCCGGACAGCAGCGTCGCCGCTTCCAGAGCGCAGGCTCAGGGGTCATCGTCGATGCCGAGCAGGGCTACCTCATCACCAACCACCATGTCATCGAGAACGCCGAGGAAATCACGATCACGCTGGTCGATGGCCGCGAACTCACCGCCGAGGTCATCGGCTCCGATCGGGGCTCGGATGTCGCCGTGCTCAAGGTCGAGCCGAAGAATCTGCGCGCCATCAAGCTTGCCAACTCCGATGCGTCCCGCGTCGGCGACTTCGTGGTGGCCATCGGCAATCCCTTCGGTCTGCAGCATACGGTGACCTCGGGCATCGTCAGCGCCCTGGGCCGCTCCGGCCTGAATCCTGACGGCTATGAGGATTTCATCCAGACCGATGCCTCGATCAACCCCGGCAATTCGGGCGGCGCACTGATCAACCTGCGCGGCGAGCTGATCGGTGTGAATACCGCGATTTTCGCCTCGCGCGGGGGCGGCAACATCGGCATCGGCTTTGCCATTCCGGTAAACATGGCGCGCGCGATCATGGACCAGATCATCGAGTTCGGTGAGGTGCGTCGTGGCCTGCTCGGCGTCAACATCTTTCCGGTCACGCCGAGCACCGCTGAGGCCTACGGGCTGTCCGAGGCGCGCGGTGCGCTGGTCGTGCAGGTCGCGCCCGACTCGGCCGCCGAACAGGCGGGCGTGCAGATCGACGATGTCATCGTGTCGGTGAATGGCCGCCAGGTCGATGATCCCAACCAGCTGCGTAACGTCATCGGCCTGATGCGCGTGGGCGAGGAGGTCCGTCTCGAGGTCATCCGCGACGGGCGCCGTCGCACGCTCACCGCGACGTTGCAGGAAACCGGCGCGCTGTCCGCCGAAAGCGGCGAAGCCGGCGCGATCGACAGTGCTTTGGAAGGCGCACAGCTGGCCAACTACACGAACGCTCGCCCCAACTACATCGGCCAGGACGGCGTCATCGTCACCGAAGTCTCAGAGGGCAGTCCGGCCGCGCAGCGCGGGCTGCGCAATGGCGACATCGTCCTGGCGGTCAACCGCAACCGGGTTCGCAACCTCACCGAGCTGCAGGCGGCCATCGAAGGCTCCGGCGCGGTGATCCTGCGGGTACGCCGCGGCAACCAGAACCTGCTCGTGCCGATCCGCTGATAATCCCTCCCGACCGCGCGATAATCGCCCTGCAGCGCCGGGTGCCGGTGGCGCTGCTCCTGGGGGTAGCCATGGCACTGCTCGCCTG
>JBGTIC010000168.1:0-1626 GCA_041745895.1 Gammaproteobacteria bacterium | reverse complement strand
CTGGCGGCGGCTCGGGCCGGAGGTGCCGCGCAACAGCTCGAACTTGAGCATACCGTGGCCGAGGTTTTCCATACGTTGCAACATGCTGCGGCAGTGCTTGGCAACGCGCGAGGTGCTGCCGCCGACGCGCAGCGTTTTGCGAACATCGCCTCGCACCGCGAGGCAGCGGGCGAGATATCGCGTCGCGAGGCTTTACGCCTGTCGATCTTTTCCGCGCAGGCGACGCAACTCGTAGAGGCGGCGGAGGGTGAATATTCCGAGGCCCGGCACCGCCTGGCCATGCTGCTGGATATCCCGGCCGAAGCCGTCGGCGACCCGCAGGCCCTGCACAGGCCCCCGCCGGCAGAGCCGCTGGCGCAACTGCTGGCGGACATCGATCTCCATCCCGGGCTGCGGGTGCATATGGCCTCCCAGTCCCTGATCGAGGCCGACCTTGCGGCAGCCTCCAATGCGCGCTGGCCTGAACTTGCGATCAGCGCCTATCGCATGTACGACGCGATCAATGGTCAGCGCGAAGCCTACACGGGCGTGGGCGTGTCATTCACCGTGCCCCTGTGGGACCGTCGCAGCGGGCGAATCCAGGCATTGAAGGCCAGCGGTGTGCGGGCCCGTGCACACCAGCGCGGTGAGCGTCGTCGGCTTGAGAGCGCTATACGGGTTCGCCATCTGCACCTGTCACATCTGCTGGCCCAGATCGATGAACAGTCGATCGACGTGCTCGGGCCCTCGCGTGAGCTCCTTGCACTCACGCATCAAGGGTACGAGGCCGGCGAAGTGGACCTGCTTGCATTGCTCGAGGCGACCACCACCGCACGCGAAGCCGAGCGACTGCAACAGCAGTTGCTTGCCGATGCATGGCTGGAGGCCGCTGCGCTCAGGCACGCCGCCGGTCGCTTCCTCGCGCCGCTGTTTCCGGAGATCGATCCATGAACACGCTACGTTGCTGTCTGCCGGCGCTGCTGTTGATGGCGAGCGCATTGGCTGCGGATGAACTTGATTTCACGCTGTGGGAGAGTGAGCTCGAGGCCTTTGTCGAGCATACGCCCCTGCAGGTCGGTCAGCCGGGGCAGTTCGCCATACACCTGACCTGGCTGGCCACCCAGCACGCGGTGACTGAAGGGGTCCTCACGCTCACGCTGCAGGCGCCCGGGCACGAGGGCGTGCGCCGGTCGCTGCGAGCGCCCGACAGACCGGGCATTTATCTTGCGGAGCTGGTGCCGCGACACTCGGGCAGACATCGCCTTGAACTGGCGCTGTTTCACGACGGCCGGAGTCAGGTGCTGGAGCACGTGCTGATGGTGCATCCGAGTGCAGACCACGACCATGACCATGACCATGACCATGACCATGACCATGACCATGACCATGACCATGACCATGATGATCACGACCCTGCTGCCGATTCAGATATCGCGTTCTCCAAGGAGCGGCAGTGGCGGATGGGATTCTCGGTCGATACGGCGCGCGAAGAGCCGATCGCGGCGCGCATTTCAGCGGCGGCCATGGTTGAGTCCATGCCCGGCCGGCAAATCGATGTCGCAGCACCCGCGCGCGGTACATTGCGGCTCGCGGCCGACCGTCCGTGGGTGCGACCGGGTCAACGGGTCAATGCCGGCGAAGCGCTGG